>DASZWQ010000183.1 GCA_035546535.1 Pirellulales bacterium
TGTGTGGCAGAAATGCATCCCCGGTACGGCGACGGCTATTTCGTTTCGTGGGTCTCGGCAAAATCCTGTCCGCCGCGGGCCGCGACAACGATCATCACGATCCCCAGCGCCATGAGCCCGGTCGCCGCCCAATAGGGAAAGTCGTGCCCCCGCGCAAACAGGCTGACGCCGAACACCGGCCCCATGATGCGCGCCAGCGACGTCATGCTTTGCCCCAGGCCGAGGATGCTCCCTTGCTCGCGCGGATCGCTGCGGCGCGAGAGCAACGATTGCAGCGACGGGTTTACGAAGGCAAAACCCACCACCTCCAAGGCCATCGCCTCCAGCAGCAAAGTGAAATCATTCCGCTGTGCCGCCACGGCCAAAAGCACAAAGCCCAGGATCGCCGTCACGGCGCCGCCGGTGGCCATGTTGCCTTCGGTCATCCGGCCTGACAGCCGGCGCACGAGGAAGCCTTGGGCGAGCGTAAGAATGATGCCCAGGTAGGCAAACGTGGCCAGCACGACGAAGAGCGTGAGCTTGTCCGCTTCGCGGTAACCAAGACTTTTGCCGAAGGAGATCAGCCCGCGCAGCGGCGCCGAGCGAGTGGCGGGCATCGCCTCGGTCGCCGCGCCTTCGGGCGGTGCCACGGGAGCCGGCTCCAAAGAGTCTTCGAGTCGTTCGGCAAAATCGCGATCGCGGTCGCTTCCCACCATGTGCTTGATTTGCAAGGAGAGCGTCGATTCGAAATTCGCGAAGGAGAACACGGCCACGAACGAGGCGAGCAGCAAGAGCCCGATCGAGGGGCGCGACAAGGCCGCATGCAAACCGCGCCGATCGAATAAGCTACGCGCGGCGCTTTCGCTGTCGCGCGACAAGGATTCCGGCAGCCGAAAAATCGCCAACAATAGCGCAACGCCCGAGAGCGCCGCTGCCAAAAAGCCGGGCCAGGGGCTCGTCGCCGCCTCGCCGCCGGCCAAGAGCGCCGCGCCCCCCAGCACCGGTCCCACGGTAAAGCCCAAGGCAAACGCGGCGCCGATCAGGGCCATGCCTTTGGCGCGTTCGTGCTTGCCTGTGCAGTCCGCGATAAAGGCCTGGGCCGTCGAGATCGTGGCGCCAGCGATGCCCGCGCCGATACGCGTGATGAACAAGCCCGCCAGGCTGCGCCACGCCGTGGCCAGCCCGAACATGGCGTAGAACAATGTCGAGCCGGCCAGGCCGAGGATCACGATCGGCCGCCGTCCATAGCGATCGCTCAGCCGGCCCCAGATGGGCAGGAACAAAAACTGCATGGCCGAAAAGCTCGACATCAACAAGCCCACGACAATGCCCGTTTGCTGCTCGCTGAAGCCGTGCATCTCGGCGAAGTGCTGCCCATAAATCGGCAAGAGCGGCAGCACCATGCCAAATCCTAACAGGTCGATGAAAACTGTCAGGAAGATGATCAAGAGCGCCGAGCGTCGTGGTGGCGAGGGCGAGGAAGCCATGCGGGGCGCGTTTGCTGGAGTGAGGAATCGTGTCGGCGACGCGCGCCTGCAAGAAGCGCGCTAGCGAGTGTGCAAACTTACCGCATCGCCCCCGCGGCACGCAACCACAGCCGGGCGTTTGGGTTCGGCCGGAGGCTGCTGGTCACTCGTGCCAGGTGCTTCTATGATTTTGACATGCCGATCGCGTCACCCGAAAGTCGCCGCCGCCTGGAATCGCTCGATCCGGCCCAGTTGGCCGCGCATCAGCTCGAGCGCCTGAACGCACTTCTGGCGGAGATCCTGCCGGCGAATGCCTTCTATGCGACCAAACTCGCCTCGGCGACGCTGCCGCTAGTGTCGCTCCACCAACTCAGCGAACTTCCCTACACGTTCAAGGACGAATTGCTCGGGCCGCCGGGGTCGGGGGGATGGGCCGCTAATCTAACCTGGCCGCGCGAACGCTACGTGCGCTATCACCAGACCTCGGGCACGCGCGGCCGGCCGCTGGCCGTGCTCGATACGGCCGATGACTGGCAGTGGTGGATGGATTGCTGGAATCACATCCTCGACGCGGCGGGCGTCACGCATCAGGATGTCGCGTTCTTCGCCTTCTCGTTCGGGCCGTTCGTTGGTTTCTGGAGCGCACACGACGCGGCGCTGGCGCGCGGCTGCCAGGTGGTTCCCGGCGGGGGAATGAATACGCTGGCGCGGCTCGACCTGATGCGCGCCACCGAGGCCACGGTCGTCTTCTGCACGCCCAGCTACGCGCTGCACTTGGCCGAAACGGCACGGCACCGCAACATCGACCTGGGCGCCTTTCCCGTGCGCGTGCTGGTGCTGGCCGGCGAGCCAGGCGGATCCGTTCCGGCCGTGCGCCATCGCATCGAAGACGCCTGGCAAGCCCATGTGTTCGACCATGCCGGCGCCACGGAAATCGGCCCCTGGGGTTTTGCCGACGAAGCGGCGCGCGGGCTATACGTTAATGAGGCCCAATTCCTCGCCGAGTTCCGCCCCCTCGATCACGCCGGGTCCGCGCAAGAGGGTGATCTCGCCGAGTTAGTGCTCACCACGCTCGGCCGCGCCGGCAGCCCCGTCATCCGCTATCGCACAGGCGACCTGGTTCGTCCCACCTGGCCCGACGATCGCGCCACGCGCTTCGTGCTCTTGGAAGGGGGCGTGCTGGGCAGGGTCGACGACATGATGATCATTCGCGGCGTGAATATCTTCGCCAGCGCGCTCGATCAGATTCTGCGCAGCTTTCCCGAGGTCTCGGAGTATCGCGTGACCGCGCGTAAAGGCGGCGAGATGGACCAGTTGTTCGTCGAGATCGAAGATCATCTCGACAAGCCGCAGCGGGTGGCCGAAGAATTACAATTGCGGCTGGGCCTGAAGGTCGAGGTGGCCGTTGTTCCGCTAGGGACGCTGCCGCGGTTCGAAGGCAAAGGGGCGCGAATCTTCGACGAACGATGACCACCACCGCCTCACTAGTTGCCGCTCACCCGCGCGATGTCCGTGCCGCGGCCCGCGCCGGTAGCCTGACCGGTTTCACGGCAGGCCTTGCGCGCGGTTACGTGCAAGCGAACGTGGTCATTCTTCCGGCCCGTGACGCCAACGACTTTGCCGAATTCTGCCGGCTGAACGGCCGCCCCTGTCCGCTATTGGAACAAACCGCGCCGGGCAACTTCGAACCCGCGCGCAGTGCCCCAGGCGCCGACCTGCGCCGCGACGTACCGCGCTACCGGGTGTTTCGCCACGGTCACGCCGAAGAAGGCGAGCCGACCGACGTCGTATCGCTCTGGCGTGACGATTTCGTCGGCTTTCTGTTGGGCTGCTCGTTCACGTTCGAAACGGCACTCCAGGCGGCGGGCCTGCCGGTGCGTCACATTCAAGAGCAGCGCAACGTGCCGATGTATCGCACGTCGATCGATTGTTACCCTGCGGGCAGATTCGCCGGACCAATGGTGGTAAGCATGCGCCCGTATCGCGAGGATCAGATCGACCGCGTGGTCGAGATCACGGGCCGTTATCCGACGATGCACGGCGCGCCAATTCACGTGGGTGATCCGGCCGCTTTGGGGATTACCGATCTATCGCGGCCCGACTTCGGTGATTGCGTAACGATCGCGGACGACGAGCTGCCGGTATTCTGGGCTTGCGGTGTGACGCCGCAACTGGCTTTGCTGGCCGCGGCGCCCGAGATTGCCCTCACCCACAGCCCTGGCTGCATGTTCGTCACGGATTGGAAGGAGGACGAGTTTTGCACGACGTAAGTATCGCCGGTAAGGTTGCCCCGCTGGATGTGGTTGCCTGTCGCAAACAGTTTCCTGCGCTCGCGCGCGAGATCGGCGGGCGATCGGCGGTTTACTTCGACGGGCCGGCCGGCAGCCAGGTGCCGCTGTCGGTCATCGACGCGATTTCTCGATACCTGGTTGAGTGCAACGCCAACCATGGTGGTTTGTTCGCCACGAGTTTGGACAGCGACCGGATGCTGGCCACCGCCCGCGAGGCCGTGGCCGATTTTCTGGGCACCGGCGACCCGAATCTCGTCGCCTTCGGCGCGAATATGACCACGCTCACTTTCGCGCTGAGCCGGGCGCTAGCGCGCACCTGGAAAACGGATGACGAGATTATCGTCACGCGGCTGGATCACGACGCGAACGTCACCCCCTGGGTACTGGCCGCGCGTGACGCCGGCGCCACGGTGCGTCACCTGAGCGTGCGGCCGGACGATTGCACGCTCGACCTCGATGAATTTCGTGCGCTGCTGTCGCCGCGCACGCGGCTGGTCGCGGTGGGCTGCGCCTCGAACGCCGTCGGCACGGTCAATCCCGTGACCGAAATGGTCGAGCTTGCGCACCAGACCGGCGCGCTGGTGTTCCTCGACGCGGTACATTACGCGCCGCATCGGCTGATCGACGTCGACGGCTGGGGATGCGATTTCCTGGCCTGCTCGGCGTATAAGTTTTTTGGCCCGCACGTGGGTGTGCTATGGGGCCGGCGCGAGTTAATGGAAACGCTGCCGGCCTACAAACTACGACCGGCGGGCGATATGCTGCCCGACCGCTGGATGACCGGCACACAAAGCCACGAAGGGATCGCGGGCACACTGGCGGCCGTGGAATACCTGGCCGATCTCGGGCGCAGCGTCGACCCTTCGCGCGCGGCACGCCGGGCCGCGATCACGGCAGCCTTTGCCGCGATCACGACGTACGAAACGCAGCTTGCCGCGCGATTGCTCTCGGGCCTGGCCGAGTTGCCGCGATTTGCAGTGTGGGGCATCCCTGGCACGGCACGGCTTGGCGAGCGCGTGCCAACCGTGG
This sequence comes from Pirellulales bacterium, assembly GCA_035546535.1. Classification (NCBI taxonomy): domain Bacteria; kingdom Pseudomonadati; phylum Planctomycetota; class Planctomycetia; order Pirellulales; species Pirellulales bacterium. The sequence continues at coordinate 4,766 of DASZWQ010000183.1, forward strand.
CGATCAAGCACGCGGAACTCACGGCGCGCGACGTGGCAGCGCGATTGGCCGAGCAGGGCATTTTCGTCTGGCACGGTAACTTCTACGCGCTGCCGCTGACCGAGGCGCTCGGACTCGAGCCCGAGGGGGTCGTGCGGATCGGCCTTTTGCATTACAACACGACTGACGAAGTCGACCGGCTGCTGGCCGCATTGGCGGAGCTTGGTTAGCCGGATTCGGGCCCGCGCGAAAAGTAGGGTGCGCTGTGCGCACCAAGATTCGCAAACCGCTCGCGGTGCCCGCAGGGCACCCTACAAGACAAATACGAAACATGCCCGTTCATCCAACGAAACTTTCCTTGCTCGCCGACGGGGCCGTGCGCATCGAGTGGAGCGACGGCGTGACGCGTCGCTACCCGGTCCGCGAGCTGCGCGACGAATGCCCTTGCGCGACGTGCCGTGAACTGCGGGCCGCACCGCCACCGCCCGCGACGTCGCTTACGGTGCTATCACAGGCCGAAACTCAGCCGCTGAAGCTGACGAGCATGAAGCCGGTCGGACATTACGCCTATTCAATCGAATTCAGCGACGGCCACGACTCAGGCATTTACACGTTCGACCTGCTACGCGAAATCGGCGAAGAGACGTCGTGAAGCGCTGAGCGCGAAGTGATGAGTGCTGAGCGGGAGGACTTCCCGATTCAGCCGTCGTCATTCCAAGGTACGCTCCCTCTTTCGTTCAGCACTCCGCACTCATCACTCAGCACTTACTGCGGCGCCCCTTGCGGCAACCCCTGCAAGCCCTTTAGGGCGTCGAGGTTCAACGGACTGTTGCCTTGACCGGCCGGCGCCGCTGCTTCGGTCTTTTTCTTGATGACCTGGTCGCGGCTGATGTGAATCTTCTTGTAGGTGCCGTCCGAGATGACGTAGTACCAGTCGGCAAAGCGCTCGTTGAGCTCCTTTACGCGCTTTTCGCCGTCGGCAATCTTCTTGTTGTATTCGTCTTCCTTGCGCTTGTTGTCTTCCTTGATGCGCTTGACCTCGGCACGCTTGGCCGCCCGGGCTTTTTCCTCGGCCTCGGCCGCAGCGTCAGGATCGACCGGGGCGGCGGGCTTGGCCTCACCGGCGGGGGCCGCGGCTGCCGGCTGGGTGTCAGTTTGCGTTTCGGCCACCGGAGCTGCATTCTCTTGCGACGCCGCCGCCGGAGCTTGGGCGAGTTCGATGGTAGCCGCCGCGTCGTCAGCCACGGCCAAGAGGTTCTCGTCGCCCGGGCCGAAGCGCGAGGAATCGTTCTTCGGCGCTTCCTTGGGTGCTTCGGCCGGCGCAGCTTCTTCCTTCGGCGTCTCGCCGGCAGGTTTCGTTTCTGTTGCGTCGGCCGGCTTGTTCTCGCCTTCGGCTGGCTTCGTTTCGCCGTCGGCTGACTTTACCTCGCCCTCGGCCGGCTTCTCTTCGAATTCTTCGGCCCCCTCGGGCAGCGGTTGCAACTCGGGCTTCGGAATCAAGTCCTGGCGGAACTGCGCGGTGACCATGATATAACGGTCGACGCCTTTGTCCTTGCCGTCCTTGCTGCTCCCGTCCTTATCCTTCTCATCGGCCTTGGCGGCGTCTTCCGCTTCGCCTTCTTTCTTGCCTTCGGCATCGCCGTCTTTCTTCTCGGCGCTCTTGTCGTCGTCGTCCTCGTCCGTGCTTTGGCCGGCGATCTCGCCGAACCGCAAGATGTACTCGACGCCGTCGTTCAGGCCGCAACGAACTTCGCCTTCGTTCGAGAACAACGCGAAACCACCCTCGACTGGCGCCAAGTAAAAGCCCCGCTGCTGCAGGGCCTGGCGCGTGGCGCGATCGGCCACGAGTTCTTCGCCCGCTTTGAGATCCTTGCTGAGACCAGCCGGCTTGTGCCGGACGTCGACGATCTTCAGATCGTCAAGCGCGGTTTTCAAGTCGTTCAGCTTCTGCGTATCAAGCTCTTCGTCTTCCTTGAGCGTCACTTCTTCCCACTTGCCCGTGGCGGGATCCGTCGCTTCCATCTTTTCCAGCGTCCACTTCGAATCCTTGTTGTTGAAATCGACGATCGTCAGGCCGCGCTGGATGAGCCGTTGATTCAATTCGTCGACGCTGTGGTCATCCATCACGACCTGCTTGACGTCGAAGGCGTTCAACTTCAGCAAGTCTTCCTCGATCCAGTTCTGGAACTTGGTCGACAGCTTGTCGGTTTTGACCACCGCGCGGTAAATGCGGTCCTGGCCCGGCACGCGCACATAGTGCAATTCGGGCCGATCGGGATCCTTCTTGCCGATGATGATCTGGGCCAGCAGGTTGCCATTCTTGTCTTCGAGTGTGACGCGCTTGCCCACGCCCGCGGCGCCGGCTTCCAGCTTGCTCGCGTCCGGATCGACAACGCCGTAGGTTTCCTGATCCTTGGGCGATTCGGAAACCATCGACAGCTTTTCCAAGCCCATGACGGCCACCGCGGCCTGTTCGAGCTGGTTTTTGGCGTCGGCCGGGTAGCCTTCGTGCGAGGGGATCGACCACACGCCGTTCACCTGGGCCACCTTGAAGGGGCGCAGTCCGCCCGACGCCTCGTCGTACTCCACAACCTCGAGGCTCGTCGCAGCAAGCGGATCCTTGAAATCGGGGAAGAATTCCTGACCGATGTCGTCCTGCCGCTCGATCGAGGCGGGGGCCGGTCGCAGCATCCACGCCGCCAACAAGAGCACCACGGCCGAAGCCACGAACGTGAGTGTTTTATTGTTTTCGCTCATGATTGGTAATAGTAAGCAGTAGGCGGTAGGCAGTAGCCAATAAAGAAAGAAGGAGGAAGCAGAATCTCTATGTGCGTAGGCGGCTGCGGGCGACGCCTTCGCGTTCTTTCGCGCGACGGTTGAAGAACACGGCCAGTCCGAACAATAGCGGCAGAATCGGCGGCAGAATCACGGCCCACAGCTTGTACCAGTCCTGAACCGAACGGACTTGCCGCGCCAGGTCCTTATCGATGCTGGCGATCTCGGCATCGCGCTTTTTCTTGAGGTCCGCCGTATCGCGATCCAGCTTCGCCTGGCCGGCGGCCTGGGCCATCGCTACTTGCTGCAGCATGGATTTTGTGTCGCCCCCCTGCTTCTTCAACTCCTCGACCTTGTCGCTGAGGGCCTGCTGCGCCTTGGCGATCGCCTGGTCGTATTCCTCGTTGAACTTTTTCCGCTTTTGAATGCTCGCTTCGCGCGCCGAATCCATACGGTCTTCGATGCGCGAGAGCACGCGATGCTGCGGGCGGCGCTTGCGAATCTCGATGAAGCGGTCATCGCCCGCCAGCTCGTCGAGCGTGTTCAAGACGAAGGTTACGTCATCGGCATTCAGATTCAATTCGCGGTCAGGATCGTTCCCCTGGGCCCGCAGCTCGAAAAAGTCGCGGTACAAAGGATCGATATCCGCCACCAGCACGACGTTGATCTCTGGCACTTTCGCCGCTGCATCCTTGTCGGCCCCGTCGGCCTGCGGCGGCGCGTTGGGTTTTCCATGAATGCGGGCCGCGATCGTGTATTCCTGTCCGGTGCCGATCCAGCGGCGGTTGGGATTCAATCCGCCGCCCGAGCCAAAGAAGGCCGGCATGAGGATCTGATCATAGGCCACGGTGCCGGTCTTGGTGCCGGTCTTGACCAGCTCCTCGAATTCCAACGGCGAGGCGTTCAGCTTCTGCACGTAGCCCGGGAAGGCAAACAAGAGCATTTGCAGGCCCGAGGTAATTGCGTCCTGTTGATCGAAAACGCGATTGGCGTCCAAACCAGTGTCGACGAATACGAACTCGATCGGAAACTCGAGGAACTTCTTGAAGGGGTTGTAGTCCTGCCATACGACCTGCGCGGCCGAGAAATCGACCCCCAGCAGGTCCCACAGCGGTTGAATATTTCCCTTCGGCATCGGCCGCTGCTGCATGCCCATCATGCCGCCGGCCGGCTGCTTCTCGGCGCTGGTGGCCGGCACGCCGTGGGCCAACAGAGGAAAGGGATCTTCGAAGATCGCCGTGGGCTGACCGCGCCGCACGACGTCGATGAAATTGTTCATCTGCTCCTGCCCTAACGACGAAGGCTGCACGGCCAGAAGCGCATCGTACGTTTCGTTGATCGGCGCGTCGGCGCTGACCTGCACCACGTCGTATTGCTTCTTCAATTCCTCGATCAGCGGTTCTTCGGGCGTGGGACGGAACGTCTGCTGATCGAAACCGCCGAAGAGCTTGGCGTCGGTTGTCAATACACCGATCCGCTTGCGCTTCTGCTGGCTGACGGTACACACCGAACGGGCCAGCTCGTATTCGACCGGGATGCCGCGATTGACGAACGGAATCACCACCTTGTTCAAGCCCGACGTGCATGCCAGGCCCAGATAAATCTCGTCTTCGGTAATAGCGCCTCGAGCCCGCGAGAGCACGCGCCGGCCGACGATACCGAACTGCTGCTCGGCGCGGTCGGCGTTTTCGCTCAACGGCTCGGTGTCATGGATGTTGACGATGATCTTGCTGCGGTTGGCGGCCTCGAACTCGCGCAGGGCGGACAACAGGTTCAAGCGCGTCTCGACGTACGACTCGGGCACCGTGGGACTGATGTAAGCGTCGATCTGCACGGGATGCTTGGGATCGAGATCCTTGATCAAGGCGCGGGTCTTGGGCGACAGGCTGCTGAGCTCCTCGCTGCTGATATCCAAACGGCGATCGAAGCGCTGGCTGATCAGCACAATACCAGCGGCGGCCAAAACGAGCGACACGGCGCGCACGAAGTAATGACCGCTCATCGACTTACCGTCCTTGCCCCCCTGCCAGTGGCGGCGGCCGATCAAGAGCATGCTCAGGTAGAGCATCGCCACGACGATCAGCAGGAAGAAGCCGACGCTCGACAGACTGATCACGCCGCGGCCGAAATCGCGAAATTGGCTCGCCAGGCTCCAACCCTTTACCGCTTGCGCCAACTTCGGCGGCATGATGACTTCGGCCGACGAGGCAAAGGCCAAGGGTGCATTGAAGAGCGCGCCCAAAACGAAGCCCACTGTCAGGTTGCCGGTCAAGAAACTGGCCACCATACCGACGGCCAGCATTGCCAGTCCCACGAACCAATAACCGACGTAAGTGGCAGTGAAAAGCCCCAGGTCGGGCGATCCAAGTCGGGCCAGCACCACGAAATTGCAGAACAGCGAAAAGAGCAAGGCCACGGAGAAAATCGCCACCGACGCCAGGTACTTGCCCAGCACCACGTCCAGGTCGTTGGCCGGGATGGTCAGCAGCAGCTCATCGGTCCCCTGCCGCCGCTCCTCGGCCCAGATGCTCATCGTGATGGCCGGAATGAAGACCAGCAGGATGTAAGGCAGGTATTTATTTAGTTGATCGAGGTTCGCCAGGTTCGAGTTGAAGAACTCGTTCGGCCAAAAGGCCGCGAACGAGCTCAACAGCACGTAAACGCAGATGAACACATAACCCGTCGGGTTAGCGAAGTAACTGAAAAAATTCCGCCGAAAAATGGCGCTGATGACGTTGAGATTCATGGGCAGTGCAAACCACGAAAAAGTTTTGCGATCGCTCCGAAGCTGGCGGAGCACGGGATTCGAGTTCTCAGGCAACCGGCCGTCGCCATGACCACCAACCGGGCCGACGCGCCGGCCGTACCGTTACGCTTCGCTTGTGGTCAACTCATGGAAATGTTCGTCGAGCGGCTTGCCGTCGCTCGTCAGGTCGGCGGGGGTTCCGTCGTAGCGGAGCCGTCCCTCGTCGATGAACAGCACCCGGCTGCACATCGCGTCGACCTCTTGAAGAATGTGTGTCGATAGCAGGATCGTCTTGTTCTCGCCCAGCCGGCGGATTGTTTCGCGCACTTCGCGAATCTGGTTCGGATCGAGACCGGCCGTGGGCTCGTCGAGGATCAGCACGTCCGGCTCGTGCAACAGCACCTGGGCCATGCCCACGCGTTGCCGGTACCCCTTGGATAGCTTGCCGATGGCCTTCCCGATCACGGCACCCAGGGCACATTGATCGATGACAGCCGCGATGCGCTCGCGCTTATGCGCGGCGCTTAGACCGCGCGCATCGGCGAAAAACTCCAGGAGCGTCCGGGGAGTCATGTCCGGGTACAGCGGGCCGTTCTCCGGCAAATACCCCAGACGTGCCGCACCGGCCAACCGATCGGTCGCCATATCGTGTCCGGCGATCCGGGCCGAGCCGGCCGAAGGGGCCAGGTATCCGGTGAGCAGCTTCATGGTCGTGCTTTTGCCGGCCCCATTGGGACCCAGAAAAGCCACGACCTCGCCCTGATGGATTTTGAAAGTGACGTCGCGGGTGGCGGCGAAATCGCCGTAGAACTTGGACAGCCCCAGGGCCTCGATCATGGCCGGGCCTGGCTGCCCTTTCGTGGGCGATTGACTCATTATCAAGTTTCTCCCTGCCAACAGGTTACGAAACAAGTTCGGCGGCCGCAGCCTGGGCCCGCCGGAAACCGGCCATTCCTCGGCCGGCGGACCCCCTCCGCGAGGGTCGCTAAAGAAGTTAATGCCCCCCTACTCCTGTGTCCATACCTACGGGCGCCGCGTGGCGACGGTTCGCCGGCACGAGCACGCTCGGTGGCACCAGAAGAGTAGCTCGCGAAGCGCGGCCGCGCCCGGGCGCGGGCGGCTTGTAACGCTACTGTCGGCGGAAGGATATGTGCCGACGCCAACGCTCGTTGTCGGTCTTAGGAAAGTCCGTGCGCAGGTGTACGCCCCGGCTTTCGTCGCGCGCTAGTGCCGCCCCGGTCATCAACCGCGCCACGCACAGCATGTTCTGCAATTGCCAGCCCGACGGATCGGCAAATTGCCGGTTCAGGACGTAGCCGCACCAGCGATCGATCATCTGGGCGGCCTCGGCCAGCCCGGTGCGATCGCGGCGGACGCCGACCTCGCGCCACATCAGGCTCTTCAGCGAATTGCGAATGTCGGCCAGGTCCAACGGTTCTCCCACGTCGGACACCGCGGCATTCGCCAGCGGCACTGCGCGGTAGTCATCTCCAATCGCCGCGGCGGCGCGCGAAGCGCCTTCGCCGGCATGGGCACCATAGACAAGCCCTTCGAGCAGGCTGTTCGATGCCAGGCGATTCGCGCCGTGCAGGCCGCTCGACGTGACCTCGCCGGCAGCCCACAGGCCGGGCAGGGTGGTGCGGCCTTCGTGATCGACCGTCACACCGCCGATCATGTAGTGCGCACCAGGGCGCACCGGAATCGGATCGCGCGTAATGTCGATGCCGAACTCGGCACACACCGCGGCGATACCGGGAAAGCGCGTTCGCACTCGTTTTGGGTCGAGATGCGACAGATCCAGATAAACATTCGGATGCCGCGTCTTTTCCATCTGCGTCACGATCGCGCGGCTCACCACGTCGCGCGGCGCGAGCTCGACCCGATCGTCGTACTCGGGCATGAACCGGACGCCGTTGCGATCGACCAACAGCGCGCCTTCGCCGCGCATGGCTTCGGTAATCAGGTTGCGGCTGCTGCCGGCGATGTACAGGACCGTGGGATGGAATTGCATGAATTCCATGTCGCGCAGCTCGGCCCCGGCGCGATAAGCCAAGGCATGGCCGTCGCCCGTGGCGACTTCGGGATTCGTGGTCTCGCGATAGACCTGTCCTGCGCCGCCGGTGGCCAGGATCGTCTGCTTGGCCCACACCAACGTCTTGCCGTGCGATTCGTTCCACACGAGCGCCCCGCGGCACGCGCCGTCGCTGGTCAAGAGATCGAGCGTGCAGGTGTTCTGCCAGGTTTCGAGATTCGGAAGGCTGTTTACGCGTTCGATCACGGCGCGCATCACTTCGCGCCCTGTCGCGTCGCCCAGCGCATGTACGATGCGATCGTGGCTGTGGCCTCCTTCGCGTCCGAGGGCCAGGGCACCCGATTCCTCGTCGAACTTTGCACCCCAGGCGATCAGCTCGTGAATTCGCTCGGGCGCTTCGCGCACCACCATCTCGACGACGCCTTCATCGCACAGGTCGCCGCCGGCACGCAAAGTATCCGCCACGTGATTCTCGAACCGGTCCTCCGGATCCAAGACGCCGGCGATACCCCCTTGCGCGTAATTACTGTTCGACTGCCGGATGCTGTCCTTGGTGATCACCAGCACGCTCAGCCGCGGATCGGCCGCCAACGCCGCGCGCAAACCGGCCAGACCACCACCGATGATCAGCAAGTCGGTAAAGTGGTGCGGCACCCGCTTGGGGTGAAAAGGCACCAGGTAACGGGGCGTGGGATCAGCCATCGCGAAGCCGACAGAATTCTTGAAAGCGACGATTGCTCGGCCGAAGGGGAGGGCTCGTCGACATGACAAGCCTGCAACTACCTACTTCCCGTCGGGCCGCGCGCCCTTGGCCGTTCCGGTAGTATACGCCCTGTATTGATCGGCGTATTCGGGGGGCGGTTCGCTACGGCGTGACTCGCGCACGCTGGGCGAGCGGGCCTCGTGCGTCTGGCCTCCCTTGAGCGTCGTCCCCCGCGGACGCAGCCCCAGGCTCTTCATCTTCTCTTCCATGTTCTTGCGCGTGGCCGGGTCGGCGCTATCGGCCTGCTTCTTGAAGCGCTCCCATTGATCGACGAAGCGGCGCATGTCGTCGGGCGTCCACTTGAGCTCATCAAGCAACTTCTGGTCTGGCTTGCCCTTGGCCAGTTGATCCTTGAGATACTCGATCGCCAGGTCCGTGGCTTTCTTCGTGTATTCGAGGTTCGCTTCGTCCTCGCCGGTTTCGGGACGTGCTGGCGGCGGGCCGGTCGGTTCCTCGGCGTCGGGCCCGGCCAGACCGCCACCACCCGTCGGGCGACCGGCGCCTGGCGTCTGATTGTTTCTCTGGCCGGCGCCGCCATCGCGCGATGCCTGGCCCCCCGGCTGCTGGCCGCTGCCGTCTTGGTTGGATGATTGGTGCGAGCCCTGCCCCTTTTGGCCGCTCGAGGCGCCGTTGTTGGCACCCTGGTCTTGTTGTTGGTTGCCGCCGCTGTTGGAGGTTTCACCCTTACCCTGCTGGTCGGCCTTGCCGCCTCCTTCGTCGGCGCCGGTGTTCTGACCGGCGGAACCCTTGCCAGGGCTGTCGCTGCGCTGTCCGCCCCCTTTACCACCGCCGCCGTCTTGTTCTCCCTTTTGCCCCTTGCTGCTGTCGGATTGCTGCTGACTCTGCGAAGGCGCGTCGGGATCTTGCTGCGAAGATTTCTCCGGCGGTTCTCCCTTGCCCGGCGTCTTGTCGCGTGGCCGGTGGGCGCTATCCTCCATCGGCGAGGGAGGACTTTTTTGGTCGTCGCTGCCGTGGCCGCCGCCGGCGTCGCCTTGCGTGTTGTCGTCGCCGCTACCGCCTTGTTGATCCTGCTGCTTTTGGTTGTTGCCGGACTGTTGCTTTTGTTGCTCATCTTCGGGGCCCCGGCCGGCGCCCCCCTGCCCTTGCTTCGCGTTTGGCTTGTTGCCGGGTTGCTGCGAAGCGTTTTGTTCGTCGCCCGTCTGTTGCTGGTCCAAGGGTTGCTTACCCTGTTGAGACTGCTTCTTGTCGGGCGCGCCGCTACCGTTCGGCTGGCCCGATGGATCTTGTTTGTCGGTCGGCGCCTTGCCTTGCTGCTGATTGCCGGAGGCACCTTGCTTTCCGTCGGGCTTCTGCTGTTGCGATTGCTTGCCGGCGCCTTGTTGACCGTTCTTGCCGTCCTGGTTGCCGCTTTGCTCGTTCTCTTCGTGATCTTGCTTTTGCTGCCCGCCCGCTGCGCCTGACTTCTCGGGTTGGCCTTGCTTTGGATTCTTGTTGCCGTCGGGCGATCCACCCTGCCCGTTCGCCTTTTGCTGCTGGTCCTGCTCACCAGGCGCGTTCTGATCACCGGCCGCGTTCGGGTCACGGTTCTGATCCGGCTTGCCCTGGGCGCCCTGCCCTTTTTGTCCTTGCTGCTTCAGGCCGTTTTGCTTTTGGTCGGGCTGTCCTTCCTGATCCCCCTGCTGTCGATCGTCTATGCCCGGCTGCGTTTGATCCTGTTGTTGTTGCGCACCGCGCTTTCCGGCTGACTTCTTGTTTTGATCGTTGGCGCCCTGCTGCTTGGGATCGCCCCCGTTCTCATCACCGGCTTGTTGCTGGTCGGCTCCGGATCGCTTTTCGCCATTCTTTGGTTGTTGCCCGGTTTGCTGATTGCCGCCGCGGTTTTGATTCTTGCCCTGCTGCGCGCCCTTGCCCTGTTCGGCGCCGCCTTGCTGGTTGGCGCCGCCCTGCTGGTTGGCGCCGTTCTGCTGATTTTCGCCCTGCCCTTGTTGTTCCTGCGGCTGACCCGGCTGATTCCGGCCCGCATTATTGGATCGTTGATTCTTCTGCCCCCGGTTGTTGCTGCCCGGCTGGTTTTGCGCGTTCTGCGCATCGCTGCCCTGCTGCTCCTGGCCGCTCTGCTCACCGCCGGACTGGTCTTGCGCGCCTTGCTGGCCGGTGCCTTGCTGGCCTTTGCCGTTTTGTTGTCCTTTGCCGCGTTGCTGGCCGCCGGACTGATTCTGATTTTGCGAGCCGCCTTGCTGACCGCCGTTCTGTTGTCCAGCGTTTTGTTGGCTGCCGCTTTGCTGATTGCCACCACCTTGCTGTTGCTGTCCGCCGCCCTGTTGGCCGCCCCCTTGGTTGCCTTGTCCGCCTCCTGACTCATTCCCTTGTTGGCCGCCGCTGGGATCCTGCTGCTCGTTTTGACCCTGGTTGTTCTGTCCCTGATTGCCCTGGGTCTGATCCTGTCCCTGGCCTTGTTTTTTCTGGTTGCCCCCCTGCCCTGGCTGCTGTTGATCTCCTTGCTGGCCGCCGCCTTGTTGCTGGTTCTGTTGATCTTGGTTGTCTTGCGCTTCGCCTTGTTGCCCTTGGTTCAGCTGATCTTGATTCCCTTGCGGCTGGTTCTGCTGCTGATCGGGTTGCTGGTCTTGAGGGTTCTGCTGCTGGTCGTTTTTCTTTCGATCCGGCTTGCGCTGATCCTGCTTCTTCTGCGGCTGCTTGTTCTGCGCGTCTTGCTTTTGGTTGTTTTGATCGGCGCGAGGGACATCCTGGTCCGGCTTGTTCTGCCTCTTCTGTTGCTCCTCGCGCATGCGGTTCTGGATTTTGTCGAACGCCGTGCCCGGATCGGCATCCGGGTCGACGCGACGATCTTCGGGCGCTTCGGGCGGCCGCTTGCCTTGTTTGTTGTTCGGCTCTTCGGTCCCCTTGTTCTTTTGCGGCGCGGACTCTCGGTCCTGCTCGTTCGCGCCAGGGCGTTCCGGATCGCGCTCTCCACTCGGGCGACGCTCGTCCTGCGGTTGTCGCTCGTCGGGCCGGCGCTCGGCCGCGGCGTTATCGCCCGCCCGGCGGTTCTGCGGATCGCGGGGCGTCTGGTCCTCGGGCTTGCCACGGCGATTCTCGCGCTCGCGAGGATCGTCTTTGTCGGCCGGGTTGTCGCGCTTCTCACGGTTCGGGTCGTTCTGATCGCCCCCGGGCGGCCGGCGATTGTCGGGATTCTGCTGTGCCGAAGGAGATTGTCCCGGTTTCTGCTCGTCGCGCGCCTGCGGTGGCCGCTCGGGCTTGGGCGTCGCGATGCGCAGCGCGTAATGCGGCGTCTCGACGCGGTTTGGCTCGGGATGTTTGTTGTCGACCGCTTCGGCCCAGTACATCACCGTATCGCCCGGCGATAGCTTGACCTTCTTCGTGTCGAACAGGAACGAAGCGCTGAACGGTCCCGCCTGGGGCGCTGGCAAGAGCGGGTGCTCGACCCTTTGCCCCATTTTCTCGGCCACCAGCGTCACGCCGGCGAGCTTGAAATCCGGATCCATGGCCGATACGGCCATTTTCAAAACTTCGCCCGGCGCCAGCGTGATCTCGGTCGATTGCGTCACCTCGGGCTCGGTGAACCGGATATCCGGCGGCAGATCGGCCGTGACTTCGATCTTGTAGCGGATCGGCTTGGGATTCTCCGCGCCGTCGGCGTTCACGAAGTGCAACTGATAGCTGGCGTATTCGGCCTCGGTGGTCCCTTTGCGCAACTGCAGCGGAAACGTGATCGACGCCTGCCGGTCGTGAACTTGCATCGGCAAGTCACGGGTGCCGTCGCATTCAAAATCGACAAACGCCGACGAAATCGTGTCGTTGGCCGACGCCTCGATCGTGACCCGCGTTCCCTCCAAGCCCGCCAGGTCCCCCTGGCGTTCGACCGTGCGGCGGGTCATTTCGGTGTAGGCCGGATAGTCGTACGTCACGCGATCAACGACGATCGACGGCGTTTGCAGCATGCGCACGTGGAAGCGGCGGCTCGTGGCATCGCCGGCCTTGACCCAATAGTCGAGATCCTGCTGCAAGCCGCCGGCCGATGGGGGCAGTTCTCCGGTGAACGTGAAGCCGTCGCCGTTCATCGGCACGGCCTGATCGACCATCTGGCCGTCGGCGGTTGAGTAGTAGAGCGTGACTTCTTCGCCTGACCGCAGCCCGTTGACGGTGGTCGAGACTTTGACGAAGCCCTCGCGGAATATCTTAGTGCTACCGGGGTCGACCGAAGTAATCTCGACACGCGTCGGCGAAGGAATATCGGCCCAAGGCGCAATCACGCGCTCGAACGAGCGGAGCGGATCTTTCGGCGATGCCACCTTATAGATCGCGCACAGGGCGACCACGCCCAACAGGACCCAGGCGAGGATCACGAGCTTCGTCCGATCGACGGCATGCTCGATCGTGACCTGCGACAACCGCGTAGCGGCCTGCTGCTCGATCGCGGACATTACGCCCGGCGCGACCTTTTCGCCCCGTTCGCGCAGGAGCAAAAAGTTCACCAGGCTGTTTTTCAATGTCGGCCGGCTCTCTTCGATGGCATGCGCGGCGTAGACGGGATTGATCCGCCGGAACACAAGCGGCACCAGGATATAGCCGGTCCAGACGACCGAGGCCGTCAGGCAGATAGCCCAGGCGAGCGTTCGGCCCGTGTAACCGAGCCCGCCGGTAAACAGCCAATGGTCAACGAGCGCGGCCGCCATCAGATAGCCGAGCACGCCGGCCAATAGAACGAGGATGGCGCTGGCCAGGTCGACGGCGCGAACCTGGCGCCGCGTCTTCCGTAATTGCTTGTCGATGTACTTGTCGTAGTCGACGTGGCGGACGGTCGTCCGCGTGGCCGGTTCGCGTGCCTCGGGCGTTCCTGATACTGTCGCCATCGACTCTCTTCCCGAATCGGTCGCCGCCGCCGAAAATCGCTTGCCGGACTTCTCGACCGCGCTCCTCTATTCGCTTGGGGGCGCCGACGGACGCATTTTCGACGGTCGGCCGCCATCGCCATCATATCACTTCACTCTTCATTATAGACGTCGGTACGGCGGAAATGATTCCCACGGAATTGCCGGGATTGGGCCTTTCCTGACCGAAAAGCTGGCCCAGATTGCGACATCGTAACCCCACCGATAAGCTGACTTTCCGAGGCCGCTTCTCCCCTGCCTTACCCCACCCTAGGATGCCCACCCTATGGCCACTGCCGCCGCGACGGTCGACGTAATCCTGATGCACCGCGACGACAACGTATGCATCGCCGCACGCGACCTGGAGCAAGGAACCGAGGTTACGGCCGGCCCCACGACCGTAACGCTGACCGGTCGGGTGCGACTGGGGCATAAAATCGCGCTTGCAGCGATTCGCAAGGGCGAGCGGGTGATCCGCTACGGCCAAACCATCGGTTTTGCCACGACCGACATCGACCCGGGCGATTGGGTACACGTTCACAACTTGACGGCCGGTGAATTTGCCCGCGACTACGCGTACGCCAGCGAGATTCCGCCCGAGCCCGCCGCGATCGAGGGACGCACGTTCCAGGGCTACCGCCGCGCCGACGGCCGGGTGGGCACGCGCAATTATCTGGCCGTGATCTCGACCGTGAATTGCTCAGCGTCGGTCAGCAAGTACATCGCCCAGCGGTTCGATCGCGAACTGCTGGCCCGCTATCCGAACGTCGATGGCATTCTGCCGCTGACGCACAAAGGAGGCTGCGGGCTGCAATACGGCGGCGAAGATCACGAGCAACTGAACCGCGTCCTGGCCGGTTTTGCCAAACACCCAAACATTGGCGGCTACCTGCTGATCGGGCTGGGGTGCGAGACGGGCGCCATGTCGTACCTGGTCGAAAACGGCGGACTGGTGCAACTGGGTGCGCAGCCGCGCAAGCTGCCGCCGATTTTCAACCTGCAGGATTGCGGCGGCACGACCAAAACTTTGGAAGCGGCGCAGCGGCAGATCGCCGCCATGTTGCCGCAGGTGAACGACATTCGCCGGCAATCGATTCCGGCCAGCGAAATCATCCTGGGCATGAACTGCGGCGGATCAGACGGCAACTCGGGCATCACGGCCAATCCGGCACTCGGCGCCGCCAGCGACATGATCGTCGGAGCTGGCGGAACGTCGATCCTCACCGAAACGCCGGAGGTGTACGGTGCCGAGCATTTGCTCACACGGCGCGCCCGGACCCGCGCGATCGGCGAAAAACTGGTCGAGCGTATCCACTGGTGGGAGCGATACACCGGCGCGTTCGGCGCCAAACTCGACAACAACCCTTCCCCGGGCAACAAGGACGGCGGGCTGACCACGATCTACGAAAAATCGCTCGGCGCCACGGCCAAGGGGGGCGTCGCGCCACTGTCGGGCGTGTTTCTCTACGGCGAGCCAATCACGACGCGCGGGTTCGTGTTCATGGATTCGCCCGGCTACGACCCGGCCAGCGTTACGGGCCTGGTGGCGAGCGGGGCGAACGTGGTGTGTTTCACCACCGGCCGCGGCAGTTGCTATGGCTGCAAGCCGACCCCATCGATCAAGATCGCCACGAACACGCCGATGTACGAGCGGATGATCGACGATATGGATATCGACGCCGGCCGCATCTTGTCAGGCACGCCGGTCGAGGAAGTCGGCCGCGAGATTTTCGACTTCATCCTGGAAGTGGCCAGCGGCCGCAAGACGAAGAGCGAGCAGCACGGCATCGGCGAGGAAGAGTTTGTGCCGTGGAGCATCGGGCCGACGCTGTAGGAAATGATGAACGATGAGTGATGAATGATGAACGGCAAACCGGGTGAGCAAGTTAGCAAGACCGGAATGCGATTCGGGCTTCGTTCGCTCTTTGCCGTCATCACTCTCGTCGCTCTAGAAGCAGCGGTTGTCGCGGCAGTGCGGCGCGATGCCGGTTATCGCGAGTGGGTGATCGGCTTCAGTTTTCTTTTACTCTCGGTCACGATCTTGTACGTATGGGCAAGGCTTATCTCGCGACGGCAGGACGTGGCGGCACTGGTTCTCCTAACGGGCGTGTTTCCTTTCCTCTTGGCGGTTTTTGCCTGCCTGTTGTTTTTCTTGACGGCATCTGAGTTCGAGTTTCGCAGTTTAGGCCGCCAGAGCGGCCGTGTTTTCCAGGAGGTCGAGGACTTTTCGGCTACCTTGGCCGCCGAGTCCCCATGAGGAAACTTGTTCGCGGAGGCTGCATCGTCGCAAGGTGCCCAGCATA
>DASZWQ010000184.1 GCA_035546535.1 Pirellulales bacterium
CCAGCCGCGTGGCGATCAGCTCCTTCAACCGCAACGTGGCGGGCGACTGCCGCCGCGGAAATTCGGCCATGAAGGCGACACCGGCCCGCTCGACGCGCTCCTTGATCAGTTGCGCCTGGCTCATGTCCAGCTCCATGCTGAAGGCGCAATAGATCGCCTTGCCGGCATCGCAAGCCGCGAGAATGGGCAGGCAGCCATACCATTGCGGCGAGAGCATCAGCACCGCGTCGATATCGTCGCGCCGCGCGAGCGAGCGAAATCCATCGACTTGAATCGCGTTGAACTCGCGCGCCGCTTGTTCGGCCCGCAGTGCGACCTGGTCGAAGATCGCGCGCACTTCATAGCGATCGCTCAACGTACGTAGCGCAGCCCGATGTCGGACTTCCCAGTTGCTGCCGAGGCCGACAAGGCCGACGCGAAGCTTCATTGAGATTGCAAAGCGCGAAGTGACGAACCGAACCGCGGGCCAGCGCATCGGCCCGCCGCTTCCCCGCTACAGGCGGGTTCGAGCGAGGTGGTAATCCGAGTGATAAAGGGAACAAATTGTACCCGATCCCCGCCGATTCGCTCAATCATTCTGCAGTTCCAAGTCCAAATAATTTTTGCACTTGGGACGCACGCAGATTTTCGTAAGTAAAGAGCCAGTCGCAGGCAGCGCAGCGTCAAAGATTATCCAACCGGAAAATTCACCGCACTTTATCGTTGCACATTCATCTCACCCGGTTACACTGGTCGAATTCTCCGGGGCGATTTGGCCCGCCGGCTCCATACGGCGACGGACCGACAGGGAGGAAACGAGCAGCGACTCATTCGTGTGATTGGAAAGCGTTCAATCACGAAATGCTGGCTCGCTGCGACCGTGTGCTCAGGGAATGTGTTGACCATGGAGTGTTAGCTGGCAGCCCGTTCGCGTAATCGCCCGCCCTTGGCCTGCCGTCAGGCAAGCCTTCGATACGCCGCATTTATCCCCGCAACGATCGGCCTTACCGGCCCCCGATTCGCCGGCCCGCTGATCCCCTGACTTGTAATCAAGGAGAACGACATGACGACGATCTCTCTGGCCATCGTCCTACAAACGGCCGCCTTAGTGACGACCACCAATTCGCAGACGTACGCTGATGCCCGTGCCAAGACCGCCGAAACCGGCAAGCCGCTGGTGGTGCTCGTGGGTGCCGACTGGTGCCCGGCCTGCCAGACCATGAAGAATTCGGCGATGCCGCAAGTGGCCCGTCGCGGCGCCCTGGGCAAGGTTTCCTATGCCGTGGTGAATACGGATCACGAAAGCGGGCTGGCCAAACAGCTGATGCGCGGCGGCTCGATCCCGCAACTGGTCATGTTCCGCGAGACCCCGACCGGCTGGAAGCGCGAGTCGCTGGTCGGCGCCCAGGACCCGGCCACGATCGAATCGTTCATCAACCGCGGCCTGGAAGGGCTCAAAGCTCCCGACAGCTCGGTCACCGAAGCCAGCCGCCCCTCGGGCGAAGAGCGCGAGTAGCAGCCTCGATTTGCGGCTATCGCTCGACCTCAGATACACGCGCCCCCGGCGCCGGATTCACGGCGCCCGGGGGACGCTTTTCTTCGCGCTCGGCCGCTCATTGTGTACGGCCCATTATCCGCACCTGCGGCCCTCGGCTTGCAGTCCGAAAGCGACTGCGGTAGAACCGATCGCGCGCTCGCGGCCCTTTGCGCAGCCGCTCTAAGTCGTCTCTCCCCGTTTTCCCGCCTGTGGAACTCCCATGCCACGTATCCTGGTGACTCCCTACTTGCTGCACGGTGTTCGCGGCAAGTACAGCGACATTCTCGAACAAGCCGGATTCGAAGTCACGTTCCCGACCGTCGCCGAGCCCGACCTCAAGGGGGCCGCGCTCATCAAGGATCTCGAAGGCGTCTCCGGCGTGCTGGCCGGCTCCGAACCGTACACGCCCGAAGTGCTGAAAGCCTCCAAGGTTCGCGCGATCGCCCGGGCAGGCGTCGGTTACGATGCCATCAATTTGGCCGCCGCCAACGAGTTGAAAGTTGCCGTCACGATCGCGCCGGGCACCAACGAACATTCGGTGGCCGAGCAGACGATCGCGCTTTTGTTCGGTGTCTTTCGCGACGTCGCCCGGCGCGACCGCGAAGTGCGCAGCGGCGTCTGGGGGCGCCGCCCGCTGTGGCGCTTGGCCGGACGCACCATGGGGCTGGTGGGCCTGGGGCGCATCGGCCGCGCCGTCGTGCCGCGCGCCATGGGGCTGGGCCTGCGCGTTATCGCGTTCGATCCCGTGGCCGATCGCGACTTCGCCGCCCGGCAGGGCGTCGAGCTGTGTTCCTTCGAAGAATTGCTGGCCCGCTCGGACATTGTCAGTCTGCACCTGCCGGCCACGGCCGAAACGCGCGACTTGATCAATCGCCGCACGCTCGGCTTGATGCGCCGCGGCGCGGTGCTGATCAATACTTCGCGCGGCGGCTTGATCGACGAGGATGCGCTGGTCGAAGCGCTCCAGAACGGCCAACTGGCCGGCGCGGGGCTTGATGTCTTCAAGGTCGAGCCCCTACCGACGTCGAGTCCGCTGGTGAAGCTCGACAACGTCGTGCTGGCGCCGCACATGGGTGGGCTGGACGAAGAGTCGGCCGAGGCCATGGCCTGCCTGGCTGCCCAATGTCTGGCGAATCTCTCACGCGGCCAATGGCCCGACGGCTGCGTCGTCAACGAGCAGCAAATCCGCAGCGGCTGGAAGTGGTAGCACCCGAACGCATCGGGCATGCAATTCGCCACGATTAGTTCCACGCGGGAACCGATCGGGTGCCTGCGCGCACGCTGGCATTGCCAGCGTGCTGCCACTCGCCTGGCTGGACGAGAGCTCCGCCGGCAGAGTTGACTCGAAAAATTCGCTGCGATTCGGTCATGTTACCTGATCGTTCAGGTCGAATATCAACGCACACGCACTTGCGCCGCGCATGCGCCAGCGGCTGACAGGCTGCTAGGGTTGCTCCTGGTCAGGATAAAGGAACTCAAACGATGTCCATCCCTCGATCTCTTCGCCGTACCAGCGGCGTAGCGAGCTTGCTCTTGGCTTCATGGACCGGTCAGGCCGCGCACGCCGCGCCGACCGTCGCCGATGCCTTGAAGCTGACGCCGGTTCAGAAGGAAATCGAATTCACCACGCCCGCCAAAGACACCATCGAACAGTGTACGATCAAGCCCGAGAAGTTCGACAACCACACGGGCTGGGTGATCCGCGACAAGGCCGGCCAGATCCTGCGCCGCTTTGTCGACACGAACGCCGACAACGTCGTGGAT
Source organism: Pirellulales bacterium (assembly GCA_035546535.1). NCBI lineage: Bacteria > Pseudomonadati > Planctomycetota > Planctomycetia > Pirellulales > Pirellulales bacterium. The sequence goes on from DASZWQ010000184.1 coordinate 3,281, forward strand.
CAATGGTGCTACTACCAGGACGGCATCGAGGTCTATCGCGACATCGACGCCGACTTCAACGGCAAGCCTGACCAGTGCCGCTGGTTCAACATGGCCGGTACGCGCTGGGGCCTGGACACGAACGAAGACGGCAAGGTCGATCGGTGGAAGGAAATCTCGGCCGAAGAAGCCAGCGACGAGCTCGTCCGCGCGCTCGGCGCCAAAGACCCGGCCCGCTTTACCCGCCTGCTGCTCACGACCGACGAGCTGAAGGCGCTCGGGCTGGGCGAGGCGCGCAGCGAAGAACTGAAAACAAAAATCACCTCCGCGCCCGAGCAATTCCATAAGTTGCTCGCTGGGCAGAAGACCGTCGGCACCGATGCTCGCTGGCTGCAATTCGGCGGCGCTCGTCCTGGCATCATGCCGGCCGGCACCGATGGCTCGACCAAGGACGTGATGATTTACGACAACGCCGTGGTTGTCGCCGAGTCGAATGGCAAGCACTTGCAACTGCAGCTCGGCACGCTCGTGAAGGCGGGCGACACGTGGCGTTTGATCGGCTTGCCACAGATCGAGGGCGAGGGCGAAGCCACCGCGCCCCCCGGCATGCTCGGCCCGTCGCGCCCGAGCGCTCGTGCCGAAGAAGACGCGGAAAAAGATGCCGGGGGCCCGCCGCAGAGGTTGCTCGCCGAGTTGGAACGTCTCGATAAGCTTTCCGACGACGCTGCGGATCCCAAAGAGCAGGGGAACATTGCCGCTCAAAAGGCCGTGGTCATGCAAGAGATTGCCGGCATGGTCGGCGCTCCAGAAGATCGTGCCCAATGGATTCGCCAGGCAGCCGACTTCATGAGTGCCACGGTGCAGTCCGGCATTTGGCCCGAGGGTGTCGATCGCCTCGCGGAATTGCACGGCAAGCTGGCCAAGGATCCGGCCGGCGAAGAGCTAGCGGCTTATGTCGAATTCCGTCACATCACTGCGGAATACGGTGCGGCGCTGGCGAAAGGCGAAGAGTTCGGCAAGGTGCAAGCCAACTGGCTCGCCAGACTGGAAAAGTTCGTCAAAGATCATCCCAAGTGTGCCGACACGGCCGAAGCCATGCTGCAATTGGCCATGGCTCAGGAGTTCGCCGGCCAGGACGAAGAAGCCAAGAAGTGGTACGGCGAAATTCGCACCAACTTCCCCGATTCCGGCACGGCCCGCAAAGCCACCGGCGCCATCGCCCGCCTGGATTGCGTGGGCAAGCCGATCGGCCTGAAGGGAACGAACGTCAACGGCAAACCGGCCCCGGTGAACCTGGCCCAGTTCAAGGACAAGGTGGTGCTCATCCAGTACTGGGCCACCTGGTGTGAGCCGGCCGTGGTCGATCTCGCCCAGCTCAAGGAAGTGCAAAGCAAGTACGCTAAGGATGGTCTGCAGATCATCGGCGTCAGCCTGGATAACAAACCCGAGGACCTGGCCGAATTCCTGAAGGAGCACAAGCTCCCTTGGCCGCAGATCTTCGAGCCGGGCGGACTCGATAGCAAGCTGGCCAACGAACTGGGCATCCTCACCCTGCCGACGATGATCCTGGTGGGCAAAGACGGTAAGGTGGTGAATCGCAACGTCCACATCACGGAGCTGGAGCGCGAGGTGGGCAACATCTTGCACCCGTCGACGGCTCGCAAAAAATAGCCGCGAGTGTTGTAAAACGTGCAACGCTCTCCGTCGTCAACTCTGCTAGCAACCCATGACCTCGGTGCGAAGAATCGCCTTCGCACCGAGGTTTTTTCGTCGGCGTAACCTGCTGATCGCTGCGAGAGTTAAATCGCCGTCTTCCCGTCGCCAGCGCGACGGCGTTGAAAAAATGATCTTTCCCGGCACGCCACTCGCTGCTACGCTCGCCCCAAGCCGTCAAGGATGCCGGCCCTCGGTTGCGACGCGTCCCGCAAACGCGTCTCGACTGTCCACGACCCCTCGCCCTGGCTCGCGCAGTTGATGTTGCGCAGGCAGCGGCGCTCGCCCTTCCGCATGATGTGGAGCCGCGATGCATCACGACCTTCATTCGTTTGTGCCTTTGTGGTGGTTTGCCGCCGTTCAAGCTCTCGGCCTGGTCAGCGCCTGGTTCGCGCGCGTACACCAAGGGACGCATCGCCAGGGCGCCTTTCACGGCATGTTCTTCTTGCTGCTGGCTGCCGTCGGCGTCACGACGCTGGCCATGGCGTTGACCAGCCCGGCCGGGTCACTCGTTACCGGCACGACGCTGGCCGTGATGGTGCTGACCACGGTGTGGGATTTCCACGGCGGTAAAAAGGCGCTGGCCCGCTAGCGAACAACTCTTCTCTTCGCTTAGCGGTGCGCCGCAGGCGCCTTCCCTGTTTAGCGGTGCGCCGCAGCCGCCCTCGATTTCCCCGCTCCATAGCGGCTGTCGCGCTCTCGCGACCCTTTCTGACCGCTATCACGATTGCCTCGTTTGCCGGTCTTCGCCCGAAGGACCGCCAAAGTCGGCAAAATCGAAAAAAAGGCTACCTTCCGCAGAGCTTCAGGTCGAAATCTATATCCAGGCAATTCGATCGTGCAGGGAGGTTGCGCGGGGGGTTCGTCGCATCTTCCAGGCCGTTACTAGCATCGGGCGCGATTCGTCCGACCCCGGCCGCACCGACGTGTACGGATCTTATTTGCTCACGACGACCGCCGCGTGCCCCCTATGTCCGGTCAGACGGTCATGGGGCGAAACAGACCACGCGAAGTCGGCACGTCATAAGAAATGAGCCCCTAGCGCGAAGGAACGAGCGATCTTCGCCAAGAATCATTACACGCTTGCGATCGAAAGGGAGGGACGGAGCATGCGACGTTTTTTCTTCGCGCTGGCGACGTGCGCCGCGGCCACTGTCTGGCCGAGCATCGCGTCGGCCGACAATAAGGAATTTTCACAGGCGGTCGCCGCTACCTTGCGCGACAGCGGACGCTTGTCCGACTACAAGATCGGCGTCACCACCAAGGACGACGTCGTCTACCTCAATGGCCAGGTGTCCAGCCAGCAGCAGGCCCAGGTCGCCGTGCAAATGGCTTCGTCCATGCCGGGCGTGAGCAAAGTCGTGAACCATCTCGAGATCAAGTCGAGCAAGAAATCCGCCGGCGGCATGCAGCAATCGAAGCTCGAGGCCGGTGCCGCCCAGATGGCGGCCGACGCGCAAGGCGCCGTCGAAGAGGGCATGACCACGATGCGCAAAACGATCTTCCCCGATCCTTCGATCCCGGCGAAGAGCGCCAACAAGGGCCTCTTGAGCAAGGGAAAGAAGCCGGCGGTTGCGGCCGCTCGGCGCCCCTCGCAGCAGGCCTATGCCGTGCAGCAGGTCTCGCAGAACGTGCCGGAATCGTTCACGCCGAGCGATGGCGCGCAAATGATGCAGGCCCCCATGATGCAAGGGCCAGGCATGCAAGGTTCGATGATGCAGGGCCCCATGATGCAAGGACCTATGCAAGGTCAGATGATGCAAGGACCCATGCAGGGCCAAATGATGCAGGGCCAAATGATGCAGGGCCAGATGATGCAGAATCCCGCGATGCGCGTGGCCATGGCCCCCTTGGGCGTGGCGGGCGCCGCGGCCGGCGCCGCGATGGGGCAATGCCCTCCGGGCGCAGGCGGCATGGGTGGCGGCCCTGGCGGCGGCGGCTATGGTGGCCCGGCCCCCATGGGTGTGCCGGCCGTCAGCGGCGGCGTCGCTCCGGCGCGCTACGACCAGCCGTATATGCCGAACTACGCGTGGCCGAGCTACGCTTCGTATCCGAACTACGCCGCCGTGGCCTATCCGCGACAATACTCGCCCACGGCCTGGCCCTACATCGGTCCGTTCTATCCGTATCCCCAAGTGCCGCTCGGCTGGCGCAAGGTGATGCTGGAATGGGACGATGGTTGGTGGATGCTGAACTTCAAGCAGTAAGCATTCGCGCCGCGTCTCGGTGCCAGAAACTTCACAGGCCCCGCTTTGCAAAGAGCGGGGCCTGTTCTTTTTGCTGCAAGGCAGCGCTCGATCACGTGCTGCGCCGAGGCGTGCGAATCACGCAAGGGCATTTTCTCGCCTCACCGGAAAAACCCGCAAGTTCGGCACAGTTTGACACGATAACAACCTCATCTGGTGATTGGGTTCGTGCGCCGAGTATCGCACGTAATGCAAACGCAGCTGATTGCCAGGCAAGGAATGACGAACGGAAAGCGTCGTTCGGACGGCCGATTTTCGAGGGGGGATTGCTGCCATGTCAGCTCGTCACGTGAGAATTCTGTTGCTGGTCGCTTCGGCGCTCCCGGTTTTCACCGCGAGCGGCTGCATGTGGCCGCTCGCCACCGCGTCGGGCCCCATGTGGCAGTTTCCCTGGCCGGTGCCCGTCAGCCCGTACTACCAGAAGAAGCACGAAGACAAGTTCTGGGTACACGAGCGCTACGAGCGGGTGCCGATCCTCGGCCCGGTCACCGGCCCCGATGAGCCGGTCGCTCTGGATCCTCCCAGCCCCGACGAAGTGATGCGGGCCTTGGAAAAGATCCATCCCGTGTCGGGTAACGTGCCGCTGTTGTATGAGAAGCAGCGTAACAACGTCCGCATGACGATCGAGAAAATCGCCGACTACACCGATCCGCCGCGTTTCTACCCGCTGATCGGTCCGGCGCAGCATCACCACTGCCATTACAAGTGTACGGTGTACTACAGCGATACGACGCGCTGCGGATATCCGGTGCCGACGACCACGGTCGACGAAGACGCCCGCGAGGTGATCTACATCGACCACAACCACCTGCACATGGTGGGGAACGTCGACGACAAGGACATTGGTATCCCCTAAATCAGAACCTTGGTCTGATGTGCCTCGCGCCTGGCACGCAACGCTGCAAAGCATTTCGAGAACGCCGCCGAGGCCATCGGTTTATGAGAGAAGGTTGCCATGCAACCGCGCTTCGTCATAGCGGCCTGTGCCGCGCTGTCGCTAGCCTTCGGGCCGACGGCGACGCTCCGCGCGGACCAGGCGGATGACCAATATCGGCTGGCGGCCGTACACTACCAGCACAAGCGCTGGGACCTGGCCGCGGCCGAGTTTCGCACCTTCCTCAAGGATCACCCGCGCGACACGCGCAGCGACCAGGCACAGTTCTACCTGGGCGAAGCGCTCGTACAACTCCGTGATTTTTCGTCCGCGGCGCAGCACTTTGCCGCCGCGCAGCGCTCGACCAGCGCTGACCTGGCCCGCAAGGCCTTGTTTCGTACTGGCGAAGCCCAGTACCTGGCGGGCCGATCCGTCGATGCCGAGCGCGAGCTGGAAAAGTTTTGCGAGCGCTTTCTGCACGACAAGCTCGCTCCATTCGCTTTTGCCTACCGTGGCGAGATGGCGCTGGCGGGCGAGCGCATCGACGACGCCGAACATCATTTCCGCCAGGCTCTCGACGGCGATCTGACCGGACCATTGGCCGACGATTGCCGGCTGGGTCTGGCCGAAGTGTGGCAGCGGCAGCGTCGCCCCGATGACGCGCGGCAATTGCTCACGAATCTTGTCGCGGGCGGCGGGGCGAAAGCGCCCGAAGCGCATTTCCGCTTGGCGCTCTACGCGTATGCGGCTGCCGATTATCAGGCGGCCGATCAAGAGTTCGCCTTGTGCGCGTCGATGGCAGGCGACGCAAGCGACGATCATGCGCCGGCCGCACAGCAGTCGTTAGGAGATCGTGCCCGGCTAGGACGCGCTCGCTCCCTGTATCACTTGAAGAAGTACGACGAGGCGATCGCCGCGCTCGATCCCCTGACCGATCATGGCCTGTTGCGCGGTGAAGCGCGCTACTGGCTCGGGCTCACGCGCAAGGCGCAGGGTAATCTCGACGCGGCCGCACCGTTGCTAAGCGCTGCAGCCGATGCCGCGACCACTGCCGAGCGGCAATCGGCCGCCTTGGCCGAACTGGCGACCTGTTACGCCGCGGCAAAACATTTCGATAAGGCGCGAACCGCCTACAAATCATTCCTCGACGCGCACCCAGGCGACGAACTCCGTCTCACGACAACCGAGATCCTGGCTGACACAGCCCTGGAGCATCAGGAAACATCCTGGGCCAGCGCGTTGTACGAGTCGCTCTCCCACGAAGAGTCCTTCGCCGATCCTGCCGCCCGCGGCTTGCTTGGGCTGGCCCGAGCCCAGCTTGCTGCTGACCACGCGAACGACGCCGCAACGACGCTGGTGCGGCTCACCGAACGATATCCACAGGCACCGTGCGCAGCCGAAGCCGAATTATTGCGAGGCCAGATCCTCGAACAGCTCGATCGCCCGGACGAAGCGCTCGCAACGTATGCCGCCGTGGTAAAGAACCACGAAGCGCGGCCGGAAGCCGACGACGCTCTGGCGCGATCTGCCCAAATTTGCGTGTCGTTAAAGCGATTCGCCGACGCCGGCAAGTATTATCAAAAACTACTCGCACGGCCGGCCCACAAGCCCGATGGCGATGCGATCCTTTATCGCTGGGCATGCGCGGAATTGCGTGCCGAAAAGCAGGATGCCGGCCATGACCTGTTGGCCCGGTTGCGAAGCGAGTATCCCGACAGCGAATTCTTTGCCGAAGCCACGTGTCGGCTGGCGCAGGAGGAAATTCAAAAGCGACAGTATGATCGCGCCGACGAGCTTTTGGAGTCCCTCGACGACAAGTCGCTAACGGCCGACGTGCAAGCGCGCTGGTTGTTCCTGCGCGGACAATCGGCGGCGGCCCAGGAGAAATGGCCGGCCGTGGCGGCGCCCTTGGAAAAACTCATCGCCAGCGATCGCAACTCGCCGTTGCGCGCCGCCGCCGAATATTGGATCGCCGAAGCGGCCTACCATCAGGAACAATTCGAGGACGCCGCGCGACGTTTCGCCGCCCTTGACGAAAGGCTTTCCGGCGACGCCGCGGACCAGGCCGCCCCGTGGCGGGCCATGATTCCGCTGCGCCGCGCACAGATCTACGCCCACGCCGGACAATGGACCGAAGCTTTGGACATGGCCGAGGCTCTGACGCGGCAGTTTCCCGACTTTCCGCAACAGTACGAGGCGGATTACATCGTCGGCCGGGCCCACGCGGCGCGGGCCGAATTCGACGAGGCCCGGCAGGCTTATCGTCGCGTTCTGACGTCGCCGACCGGTCGCAAATCCGAAACCGGGGCGATGGCCCAGTGGATGATCGGCGAAACTTACATGCACCAGCGCGACTATCGGGCCGCTCTGGCGGAATACCTGAAAGTCGAGATTCTGCACGCCTTTCCCCACTGGCAAGCGGCCGCCTTGCTGCAAGCGGGCAAGTGCCAGGAACAACTCAAACGGCCAGGCGAAGCCGCCGCCACCTATCAGCGGCTGCTGCGCGAATTTCCCGACACCAACTTCGACCAGGAGGCCGCCCTGCGGCTCGCCAAACTCCGACGATGAACGAACATCCACTCGTCATCCCCATGCGGCGGCAAACCTTCACAGGACCACGAACCATGCGTACCTCGGCTTCCAAACTCTATTTGCGGCTGGCGCTTTTGGTCGCCGTCGCCGGGCTGGTACTGCCCGTGGTCCTCGCAAGATCGAGCGCCGCGCAATCTTCGGCCGCGCAGACGGAAGCGGCGGCATCGGTCGACGCCGAGGGGGGCGCGCCGCCGACACCGGTTGCCTTTTCCGAGAAGAATTTGTTCTCGATCGTCAAGGCCGGCGGCGTGATGATGATCCCCATCCTCTGCTGCTCGTTCGTGCTGCTTGTGTTCACCTTCGAGCGCGCTATCTCGCTGCGCACCGGTCGCGTCATACCGCGGCCGTTCGTCAAGCGCTTCATGCACCGTCTGCACGAAGGCGAACTGGACCGCGATCAGGCGCTGGTGCTGTGCGAAGAAAACGGCAGCCCCGCGGCGCAGGTGCTCGCGCACGGCGTGCGTAAATGGGGTCGCCCGGCGGTCGAAATCGAACAAGCGTTGCTCGACGGTGGTGAGCGCGCGGTGAACGGTTTGCGCCGCTACTTGCGCGTACTCAACGCCATCGCCACGATTTCCCCGTTGCTCGGGCTGCAGGGAACCGTGTTCGGCATGATCCATTCGTTCAATCAGATCTCGGCCAGCGACGCCATGGGCAAGCAAGAAATGCTGGCCGGCGGCATCAGCGAAGCCTTGCTCACGACTGCCGGCGGGCTGACCGTGGCCATTCCCGCCCTGGCCGCGTACTTGTTCTTCCTGGGGCGCGTCGACCGGCTGGTGATCGAAATGGACAGCCTGGGCCAGGAGCTGGTTCACGAAATCTCGGCCGAGGCCATCGCCGAAAGCGAAAAGCCACGTACCTCGCGAGCGCGCCGCGAAGCCGCCTGACCGCCGCGCGTCGCACGCCACGCATCAAACATCAAGGCGCCGCTGCCATGCCACTGAAAACGCAACTCGACGAAATGCCCAGCTTGAACATGACGTCGATGATCGACATCGTGTTCCTGTTGATCATCTTCTTCATGGTCGGAACGAAATTCGCCCAAGAGGAACGCAAGATCGCGCTCGAAGTGCCGCGCGTCAGCGACCGTGGCGCGCTGACAAGTGCCCCGGATCAACGCGTCGTGAACGTCTATCGCGACGGCGAAATCATGCTCGACGGCAAAAGCATCTCCCTCGCCGAACTCACGGCCAAATTGACCGGCGCACGCAAGCAGTATGCCGACCTGGGCGTACTCGTACGCGGCGACGGCAGCGGCGAATTCCAGCGCGTGGCCGACGTTCTGAACGCCTGCAAGCAGGCGGGTATCGCGCAGCTCGCAATCTCGGTGAAAGTCGACGGGCGACGGAGATAGCCGGATGAGTGCGCTCGTGCAGCCGCTGCTCGATTTTCTCCTCAGCCCGCGCGTCGTCGTCGGGCTGGTGTGGAGCGGCGTCGCGGCAATCACCGTTGCCCTCGTGATCCTCATGCGCACGCGCTGGGGGCATGAACAGCCGCTACGCAAGTGCGTGATCCTGTCGTTGTTCGCGCACCTGCTGTTCATCGCCTACGCCACCACCGTCCATATCGTCCGCTCGCACCCCGGCGGCCACGGGCGCGGGCATGGCACGGCCATACGCATTACCGACCTGGTGGGTTACGACACCGTCGACGCTCCCGGGATTGCGAACGGACAGGATGGCGGGCACGAGACGGCGCCCTGGGACGCCCCGTCCGAATCCCCGCCTGTCGATCCCCAGCTCGTCGAGGCACCGCTCGATGAATCGCTGAAACCGCTCGATTCCGCAGTGCCGATCGCCGCGGCTCCCGCCATCGCGATTCCGACGATCGCGCACGCGCACGAAGAACCGCCGATCGCGGCCCCTGAAACGAGTCACGCAGCGCCGCAAGTAGCGCCCGAGCCGATCGAGGTTGCCGCGCAAACCGAGCCTGCGGCAGCGCCGGTCGACGTGCGACCGTCGAGCCTCGACCCGTTACCCGAGGCGGCAGCAGTGGCGGCCTCCGCGGCCGCGGCAGTGGATACGGCGCCGCGGATCGATGCCCCGGCCGCGGCGCCCTTGGCGGATGTGAACAGCATGGCGACAGACGACGCCCTGCTGGCTGGCCAAACGACGGCGCGCACCGCAAGCGCCGTGCCGGCGGAGGAAGCCGATTTCGGCCCGTTGGTGGCGATACGCCCGCGGCCGACGGTGACGGCCGCCAAACCGACCGAAAACCCGGACGCTCCTGCGGCGCCCGAGGGCGCGCACGTCGTGCCGGAGATGTATCGCGAGCGCGCCGCCGCCAACCGTCTGCGCATCGCCGAAAGCTACGGCGGCTCGGCTCAGACCGAAGCGGCGGTCAACGCCGCGCTCGACTGGCTGGTCAAGCACCAGGCCGCCGACGGGCGTTGGGATGCCAGCGATCACGGCGCGGGACGCGAAACGCTCACGCACGGTCACGATCGCAAAAGCGCAGGGGCCCAGGCCGATACAGGGCTGACCGGCCTGGCTCTACTCGCCTTTCTGGGATCCGGTCATACACATCAAAGCGGCGCGCACGCCGCCACCGTGAAGCGCGGGATCGATTTCCTGCTCTCCTCACAAGCGGCCGATGGCAATCTGGCAGGCAACGCCGAACTCTTCGCTCATATGTACTGCCACGGCATGGCGACGCTGGCGCTGTGCGAAGCGTCGGCCATGACCGGCGACGAAAACCTGGCGCGCCCCGTTCGTCGCGCGATTGCCTACACCGTCGCCGCGCAAAATCTGGCCACCGGTGGCTGGCGCTACAAGCCTCCTTACCCGCGCGGCGAACGAGGCGACACCAGCCAGCTCGGCTGGCAGTTGATGGCGCTCAAGAGCGCTGAATTCTCCGGTGTGGCCATTCCCGAGCGGACGCGGCAGGGAATCATTCGCTACTTGAACAGCGTCTCGTCGGGCACAAGCGGTGGTCTCGCGTCTTACCGGCCGGAGGAACAGGCCACGCATTCGATGACGGCCGAAGCCCTGGTCTGTCGCGAGTTCCTCGATCTGCCCGTGGCCGGCGCCGGCGACGAAGCCCGCGATTTCCTGCTGGGACAGTTGCCGGGCCAGGGTGCGCCGAACTTCTATTACTGGTACTACGGCACGCTGGCGATGTTTCGCCTGCAAGGCCCGCGCTGGGTGAAGTGGAACGAGGCGGTGAGCACGGCGCTCGTCAACAGCCAGGTCGGATCGGGCGACGGATCGGGCAGTTGGGACCCCGATCCCTTGTGGGGCGGCTACGGCGGCCGCGTCTTCTCGACGTCGCTGGGGGCTCTGTGCCTCGAGGTCTATTACCGCTACCTGCCGCTCTATAATGCGGTGGGAGGCGAGGCCACGGCCGGTCGGCTGAAGACGGCCAAGTAAGACCAGTGCCCGCAGGGCACCCTACCGGAGAAAGCGGGTTTGCCGCGGGCGAAATCTCGCCTTTTCCCAGGCCGGCGGCAATTGATTTGACTGGCCACTAGCTGTCAGTAAAATTAAGCAGGTAGGGTGGTTGCGCCTACCCAACGCGTTGTGGCCTTGGCATCACGCTCTGCGGGCCGGCGCGACCTCGAAAAATCCTGCCTCGAACACCTTCTGGCTCCCTTGTCGGTCGGCCCTCGACCGGCGAATCTCGAAAGAGGATTGTATGCTCCCCCTCGCCATGATCGGTCCTACCGAGATTCTGATTGTTGGAGCCGTGATCCTGTTGCTCTTCGGCAACCGGCTGCCCAGCGTCATGCGCTCGGTCGGACGGAGCGTCGTGGAGTTCAAGAAGGGGGTCCAGGGCATCGAGGACGATTCCGAGGGGACCGCACCCCCCGTGACGCAAGCCAAGAAATAGATGCGCCGGAGTAACCTGCACGATGTTCGGTCTGAGCCCGATGGAAATCGCGATCGTGGGCGCCGTTGCCGTGCTGCTCTTCGGCAGCCGTTTGCCGAGCGTGGCCCGTTCGCTGGGCAAAAGCATGACGGAATTCAAAAAAGGTCTGAACGAAATCAACGAGCCGATCCGTAAAATCGGAGAGGATGACGACGACGATCAAGCAGGTGCGTTGGTCGCTCGATAGCCGCACGACGGGCATTAGAACGCTTCCGCACGCACTAGAAGAATGAGGACAGAGCTATGTTTGGTCTGAGCCCGATGGAAATCGCGATCGTGGGCGCCGTTGCCGTGCTGCTCTTCGGCAGCCGTTTGCCGAGCGTGGCCCGTTCGCTGGGCAAGAGCATGACCGAGTTCAAGAAGGGGCTCAGCGGCATTGAAGACGAGGTAAACACCGCCTCCTCGCGTCCCAGCCGCGTCACGAACTATCCGCCGGCCGACGATCGCGACGAAGCGACCGCCCCGAAGTTCGTTCCGCCCACGAGCGAGCCCACGGCCGTCGAACCGAAGAACGAGAATACCGTCGGGGCCTAAGCCGGCGGACGCATTCCCCGCTGCGCCGAGCCTTTCGGCGTTTACCCTGTTTCGCTCGCTGCGCTAGCGTTGCGCGCCCCCTCACTCCGCCGACTTCTGGCGACCGAGCGCCCGACCTATCGCGCCGGACGTTTTGCCGTGGAGGGCTTGCGCGCCTGCACCAGCGTGTACGGCTGGCGGGGCGGGTAGGCCAGAAACACGGCCGGGTCATCGATGATCCAGCCGGTTGTCCAGTTCTGGCCGTCGTTCGAGCCAAAGATGTCGAAGAAGACATCGATGAAGTACAGGCACTGGAAGTTGTAGGGGAACTGCGACCCCACGCGATTCGCGGCTGTCAGATCGCCGACCCCCTGCCGCACGTAGTAGTGAATCATGCCGTCGCCCGTAAACGACATGCCCAACGTGTACCAGCCGCTCTCCTTGATCGGAGTGATGCGATAGTCGCCGCCGGGATTCGACGCGCGGATGACCCAGTAGGCGGGCGCCTCTTTCTTCGACCGGTCGGCCGGCCGCTTGTAGTTGACGAAGATGCCCGGCCAATACGGCTCGGTTTCGTCCTTATCCGGTTTCTTCCCGCGCACCGTAGCGCGCAGGCCGAATGACGAGCCGCTGCGCTCTTCAAATTCCTCGAACGGCGGAACATAAACGCGCACCACGACGCTTGGCCCCTGCCCTACGGGGATATAGCGTCCGATCCGCGCATTCACGCTCATGAAGACGTCGTCTTGCTCGCCTTTGCGCGTCAACTGCCCGGGAATGCCCGTCGCTTTCGAGGCCATCAACAGCGACCAGGCACTTCCTTCCAGGCCCCCTTCGGGCGTGGGGACGCGCTGCATGACGTCGGGCTGGCCGCGATCGATATTCTCGCGCCAGCGGCCGTTCTTCGACCGTCCGGCCGGAAGACGCGCGTTTTTATCAAGGTCGACGCTGGCCTTGGGGCTGTTGAAGTTATAGCTCCACTCGGGATCTTCGAAATCGTCGCCGACGATATCGAGCACTTGGCCGGTGCCGGGCACCAGCCCCGCTGCCTGGGCGGGGACCATTGTGCAGAACGACATGCCACAGGCGGCAATTAACCAGCTAGCAATCGCGTGCTTGATCTTCATGGCCCTGGCCCAGCGACGGTGGATGAGAGAACTTGCGAGCGCGTACTTCCGGCTTATCGGATACCCCGCAGTAACCAGTGCAGCCGCGGCGACCGTCGCCCGCGCAATTCGCCACAACGACCGCGCGAATGCAAATCGCACGAATTGCCTGAATCGCGCCGTTGGCGATGCGAAGGACCGCAGTGCTTGCGGCGCCAGCAAGTGTCGCGTTAGGCTTATCTCGCGCTGGCCGCTTGTTTCAGCGCCGTGCGTGCCTTTTGTTTCTGGGGCGCAATAACCGCCCGCTGTGCCAGCAAGGGTTGCCAGGCCTATGGCTGATTTCGACTTACTGATTCGTAGCGGCACCGTCATCGATGGTTCGGGCAAGCCGCGCGCGCGAGCCGACGTGGCGGTGCGCAATGATCGCGTCGCGGCCACCGGCGCGCTGGCCGACGCCCGCGCTGCGGCGACCATCGATGCAACAGGGCTGATCGTCGCGCCCGGCTTCATCGACGTCCACAACCATTCCGATGGCTGGTTGTTGAAGATACCCCACTTCGCCTCGAAGACATTGCAGGGCTTCACGACCGAAGTACTGATGTCTGACGGCATCTCTTACGCGCCGACCACCACGGCGCTCGCCCCGCAGTGGTTGTATTACTTGCGCTCGCTCAACGGACTGGCCCTGCACGATTACGAAGGGTGGCAATCGATCGGCGATTATATGCAGCTCTTGGATCGTCGCACGGTGCAGAACGTGATCGCGCAGGTGTGCTATGCCAACGTGCGCGTCATGGAGGTCGGTTGGGGACGCGGGCGACCGGACGATAGCCAGTTGCGCCGCATGCGCTACGAAGTGCGCCGTGGCATGGACGAGGGAGCAACCGGCGTCTCGACCGGCTTGGACTACGTCTCGCAGTTCTTCGCCGAGACTGACGAGCTGGTCGAAGTCATTGCCGCTAGCGCCGCTGCCGCAGGCGTCTATGTCACCCACGTGCGCTACAAGCGCGGCACGCTCGCTGGCGTGCGCGAAGCGGTCGAGATCGGCCGCCGCGCGGGAGTGGCCGTCCATATCTCGCACTTGAAAGGTGCCAACCAGCGCGAAGCCGAAGAGCTGCTGGCCTACATCGACAACACAGCGGTACACGAAGTCGATTTTTCGTTCGATATCTATCCCTATCTGCCCGGCAGCTCGATGCTGAACCAACTGCTGCCGTACGAGGTGTGGGAAAACGGTCCCTTGGGCGTGCTGGCCAGGCTGGCGGACCCAACCGTCCGGCGGCATTTCGCCGCGCAACTGGCCGACGGTGCCGTGAGCCTGGAAAACATTCGGATCGCCTGGGTCGGCAGCGTCGATAATCAGCATTTGCGCGGCTTGTCGCTGGCTGAATATGCGCGCCGCGTGGCGCGCCCGCCGGCCGATGCACTGTGCGACCTGTTGATCGAAGAAAACCTGGCCGTGACTTGCGTTTTTCACCTGGCGGACGATTCGCTGGTCGAGCCGTTTCTCGCCCATCCGCGCTTCATGCTCGGCAGCGACGGCATTTATTTCCCCGATGCGCTGGTCCATCCGCGGCAATACGGCTCGGCGCCGCGGATTTTGGGGGCGCTCGTGCGCGAGCGCCGACTCTTCACCCTGGAAGAGGCTGTGCGCAAGATGACGTCGATTCCCGCGACGCGCTTCGGCCTCACTGATCGTGGTGTGATCGAAGAAGGCGCGTTCGCCGACCTGGTCGTTTTCAATCCCGACACGATCACGGACCGCGCCACCTACGCCGATCCGCAGCAGCATGCCGTGGGGGTCGAGCACGTGATCGTCAATGGTACGCCGATCGTCGCCGCCGGCGCGCCGATCGACCGCTTCGATGGACCTCTTCCAGGCCGGGCCCTGCGGTACCGCGCCTGAAGTCAGCGCGTCGCAAGTCTCGATTCGTCCTATGCGGCGACCAAACTCCGCAGCCGCTCGATGACCGCGGCCACCTGCTCGGCAAGCGACCGCGTCGTATCGACCTCGACGTTCGCGATGCCATCAGCCACCGCCTCCAGCGCCAGGCGCTGCCGGTCGAAGAGTTCCGGCCGAGCCTCGGACAAGTCGCCTCCGGCGGCCAGCCGGGCCGCGACGCGCGTCCGCGCGACTTCGTCCGGGCAGTGACAGCGCACGACGAGCACCGCCGCCCGGGCGTCGTTACCCATCGCGGCCGCGCGGCGCAACAATTCGGCAGCGAGAAAGGTACCATCCAGAATGACGCTCTCCCGATCAGCCAGACGCGCCGCGGCCCGCGAAAGCATTTCCTCGTAAACGCGCTGGCGATGGGCCGGCGCATAGCGCCCCTCGTCGAATCCTTCAATCACTGCGTCGTTGGCTGTCCTCGGGCCAAGAAGCTCGCGGCGCAGGGCGTCGGTTTGCAGA
>DASZWQ010000185.1 GCA_035546535.1 Pirellulales bacterium
TTTCGATCATCATCGCGAACCTGGACGAAGTGCGACTCATCCAGGAGAAGAAGATCGAAGTGTCGGCCGCTGCTCCGGATTATCTGCTGTTCGACTGGCTCGGCGAGCTTTTGTACCTCTTCGAGACCGAGCACCTGGTACTGGCCGATTTCGAAGTGAAAGTCACGAAGGAGGGGCTGTCGGCCGTCGCGCGCGGCGAATCGTTTGATCCCGCGCGCCACGTGCCGGCGCACGAGGTGAAGGCTATTACCTACCATGCGTTGAAGTGCGAGCCTATGGCCAACGGTTGGATGGCCGAAGTGATTGTCGATATTTAGCGATTGGATTTAGCGCCCGGAACCCGGCGCTTCAAGAGGTTACCGATTATGGCAGACGCCTATCGCGGACCGCTCGAGCGCGTCAACGATCATTGCTGGCGCATTCCGAAAAGCTATAAGCCGGGCATGCGCGTCGATGGGCTGATCTACGCCGATGACGCCATGATCGAGCTGATTCGCGGGGACTCTGCGCCCGAACAGGTGGCGAACGTCGCCTTTTTGCCCGGCATTCAGCTCGCCAGCCTGGCCATGCCCGACATTCACTGGGGTTATGGTTTTTGCATCGGCGGTGTGTGCGCGACGGATCCCGAGGAGGGGGGCGTGATTTCGCCGGGCGGGGTCGGTTACGACATCAATTGCGGCGTGCGGTTGATGCGCACCAGTCTCAGCTTCGCCGATGTGCAGCCCCGGTTGCAGCCGCTGGTCGAAGAGCTGTTCCGGCAGATTCCGGCCGGCGTCGGCGGTGAGGGGCGCTATCGTTACAGCCCACAGGAATTGCGGCAGTTGATGGCGGAAGGTCCGCGCTGGCTCATTCCGCGCGGCCTGGCGACCGAAAGCGATATCGACCATACCGAGGCGCATGGTTGCCTGGAGGGCGCTCGCTCCGACCTGGTCAGCGCCCGGGCGATCGAGCGCGGCCGTTCGCAGTGCGGAACGTTGGGCGCGGGAAATCACTTTCTGGAAGTGCAGGTCGTCGACGAAGTGTTCGACGAGCAAGCCGCCGAGACGATGGGACTCGCCCAAGACCAGGTGTGCGTGATGATTCACTCGGGGTCACGCGGCTTGGGCTACCAGGTGTGCGACGATGCGCTGCGCGACTTGCGCGGCGCGCCTGAAAAGTACGGTATCGCGCTACCGGACCGGCAGCTTGTGTGCGCCCCGATCGACAGTCCCGAGGGAGAACATTACCTGGGCGCGATGCGCGCCGCGGCCAATTACGCCTGGTGCAATCGGCAATTGCTCATGCAGCAGGCCCGCGAGGTCTTTCAAACCGTCTTCGGGCGTTCGTGGGAATCGCTGCGCATGAGCCTGGTCTATGACGTGGCGCACAACATCGCGAAATTCGAGCAGCATCACGTCGGCGGCAAGACCAAGCGCGTGTGGGTCCATCGCAAGGGAGCAACCCGGGCGTTTCCACCGGGCCATGCCGAAGTGCCGGACATGTACCGCGCCATCGGCCAGCCGGTGATCATTCCCGGCGACATGGGGCGGGCCAGTTGGGTGCTGGCGGGGCAGGATGGTAGTATGCAGCAGACGTTCGGTTCGGCCTGCCACGGCGCCGGCCGGATGCTGAGCCGCACGGCCGCGGCGAAGCTGGCACAAGGCCGCCGCATCGACGCCGAACTGGCCGAGCGCGGCGTCATCGCCCGGGCACGCAGTTGGAAAGGACTGGCCGAGGAACAGCCCGCGGCCTACAAGGACGTGAACCACGTCGTCGACGTCGTACACCGTGCGCAGCTGGCGAAGAAGGTCGCCCGCATGCGGCCGATCGGCGTGATCAAAGGCTGAGCGCGAAGCGATGAGTGATGAGTGCGGAGTGATGAGTGATGAGTGCGGAGTGATGAGTGATGAGTGATGAGTGATGAGTGATGAGTGAGGAGTGATGAGTGATGAGTGATGAGTGATGAGCGGAACGAACGGCGCGACGACGTTGCGCTGCAATTAGGAGGGGCGAGGGCCACCATGCGATCCTTGCGTTGCGTCTTGGTGCTTAGTGGCGTTGTATTGGTGTTTGGCGGTCGCGTGCGCGCGGAAGAAGCGGACGCTGCTCTTCAGCAGGAGGCCAAAGTGGAAGCCGCACTGCGGACGTTCTATAGCGGGATCGCAAACCGTGATGCGGATGCGGTGCGGTCGGTGATCGATCCGTCGAACATCATGATCGACCATCTCGTCGAGGGGGGTGCGCCGTCGGTTAGGCTGGAAAAGATTGACATTGCTGATCCCAAGTCTTTATTGCCCCCAGAGGGCAATCACGACTGGGAAAACGTGCAAATCAAGGATGTCAAAGTCGCTATCGCCAGGCCCATGGGGGCTGTCGCGCATGCGAGTTTGATCCTGTTCACCCCCGTGGACGACGAGCAGATTGCGACGTGGAAATCGATACTGGATCGCGAGGGCAAGGAGATGCGTCCCACGGATCGAGAGGAACTGAACTGGTTTATCACCGAGCGCGCCATAAGCTTCGAAATCTTTGCCACGCTTGTCAAAAAGGGGGACGGCAAGTGGCGGATCATCTGTCTTTCGTTTCCGAGATAGCATCATTCTGTTAGGGCAAAGATTTGGCACGTGTCGTTTTAGCAATGTCGGGCGGGGTCGATTCCAGTGTGGCTGCGCACTTGCTGCGCGCGGCCGGGCACGAGGTGATCGGCGTCTTCATGCGGCATGGCGAAACCGCCGAAGCGTCGTGCGCGACTGATGCGGTCAGCGCGGGCGCTCAAACCGGCGGGCAGTTGCCGATTCTCTCCACACGCCTTGGCCACAAGCAGGGGTGCTGCACAGCGAGCGACGCTGCCGACGCGCGCCGCGTGGCCGATCGGCTGGACATTCCCTTCTATGCGCTCGACTTTCGCGACGACTTCGGCCGGATCATGGACTATTTCGTCGACGAGTACACCGCCGGCCGCACGCCCAACCCGTGCGTGATGTGCAACAACTGGCTGAAGTTCGGCACGCTGGCCGATTACGCCGATAGTGTCAGCGCCGATTTCATCGCCACCGGGCATTACGCGCGGCTGATTCGCACCGATGAGGACGCCCTGCCGGCGCTCGTGCGCGCGGTCGACCCGAGCAAGGATCAGTCGTACGTGCTGTTCGGCATCAATCGCGAGATTCTCCGCCGCGTGCTCTTGCCGGTCGGCGATTTTCCCAAGAGCGAGATTCGCGCCCGGGCGCGTGAGCTGGGCCTGCGCGTGGCCGACAAACAAGACAGCCAGGAAATCTGCTTCGTCACCGACGACTATGCCGACTTCGTCCGCCGCCGGCGCGGCGACGTCGATCTGTCGGGCGAAATCGTTACGACCGACGGCCAGGTCGTCGGCCGGCACGAGGGGATCGAAAACTTCACGATCGGGCAGCGCAAGGGGTTGGGCATCGCGTTTGGCACGCCGCGGTACGTCGTGCGGCTGGAACGAGACTCGCGCCGCGTCGTGATCGGGACGCACGAAGAATTGGCCTGCCGAAGCCTGGCGGCGCGTGACGTGAACTGGCTTATCGAGGCGCCGCGCGCGCCCTTCCGCTGCCACGTGAAGATTCGCTATCTCAGCCAGCCGGTGGCCGCCACGGTCGAACCATGCGGCGACGATCGCTTCACCGCGCTACTTGATGAGCCGAAGCATGGCGTCGCCCCGGGACAGGCGGCCGTTTGCTACGACGGCGACCGCGTGCTCGGTGGCGGCTGGATCGAATAGCTGCTGATTTGCAGCCGATGAAAAGACAATGCCACAGAGGTCTCCGAGGGCACCAAGAGAAGATGGCAGAGTTTCAGCTTGAAAGTGATGAACGATGAGTGCTAAGTCATGAGCGAAAGACATTCGTCTGGTCGCCCAAGCCGTCGGCATTCGGAGCTTTTCCGAGTCCAACATTCACCATTCATTTTTGCATTCATCATTTCTTCTCGGTGATCTCTGTGCCCTCGGTGGCAAATCTTCTCAGCTATCCACGGCGGCCAGCGACTTCTCTTCGGCCGGCACTTGCTCCGGCTGCCGGCGGATGCCGTGCGTGAAGAAGCGCCCCAATGGCCCCGCCAGGATCGCGGGCATCAGCACCAGGTCCGCGAATAGACCCCACGAGAGCAAAAGCAGCATCAAGAGGCCGAACATACGTGTCGGCACGAACGAGCTCAGCCCGAAGACCGATAGCCCGAGGCCGACGATGATGGAACTTTGCGCCATAGCCACAGCGGCGTTGCGGTAGGCGTAAATCGCGGCGGTGCGGCGGTCGTATCCTTTGGCGATGCCGAAGCGAAACCACGTGATGTAATGCGCGGCATCATCGACCGAGACGCCCATCGCGACGCTGGCCGTCATCATGGTGCCGATGTCGACCACCACGCCGCCGTATCCCAAGATTCCGAATACCAGCGCCATCGGCCAGACGTTGGGAAACATCACGAGCAAGCCGGCGGGCAGGCTGCGATAGACGACCGCCATCACGGCCGCCATGATCACGAAGGCCATGAAGAAGCTTTCGACCAGCCCTTCCAGCAGCGACCGCTCGGCCTTGTAGACGACGGGCGTTACGCCGGTGACCACGGCCGAGATGCCGTCGACCTTGGCTTCTTTCTCTGCATCGAGGTAGGGCTGCACCTCGCGATCGATGACGTGGACGAACTGGCCGTAATCGATATCCTCGCTGCCCACCAGGCGCAGGCTGATGCGCCACAGATCTTCATCCAAGCCGTCGGCTTTTTCATGGCTCAGATAATCGCCTAACTCGTACTCGCGGCGATGCTCGGCGAGCTGCTTGTTGAAGACGTCGCGGCGGACGTACTCGGGATTGCGCATCAGCAGTCGGCCGAAGGCCCCCCCCGTGGTGCGGCGCGACGTCTGCGCGGCCGACTCGTTCTCGGGCAGTGGAGGCGTAAACGTGGCCGCCGACATGGTGCTCGACACCTCGGGCAGCGATTGCAGATGTTGCTGGATGCGATCGACCAGTTCCAGCCGCTCGAGAAAGCTGAGCTTGTTGGTGTGGTTGTCGAATACCAGCACCACCTCGGTCGGTACCAGCCCGCCCAAATGCTGCTCGAGCCAATCGTAGTGCTTGACCACTTCGGCATCGGGCGAGAACAGATTGGCAATGCTCACCGAGGTGCGGATCCACCAGGCGCCGATGCCAAAGCCGACCAGCGTCACGGCAAACGCTACGCAGACCCAACCGTTGTGCCGGACGATACCCCAGGCCATCCGCAGGCCGACGCGATTTAAAAACTTCGGGTGTCGCGACATTTCCAACGGATCCGCCGGCGGAGGGGGCGCGAGCCTTGGGGGCCACAGCTGCAACGCGGACGGTACGCACGAGAACAACAACGTCAGCGTGGCCATCACGCCGATCGAGGCGTAAAAGCCGAACGACCGAATCGGCACGAGCTCGCTGGTGCACAGCGAAGCCAGGCCGATGGCCGTCGTGCCGGCCGACAGGGTGCAAGGAACCCAGGCACGCTTGACGGCGCGTTCGGCGGCGCCGGCCAGCCCACCGTCGTGCACCGCGTTGCGGTAGTAATTGATGATGTGGATCGCGCCCGAGAGCGACGCCGTATAAACCACCGGCGGCATCGTGTACAGGATCGCGTCCATCGAGCTGCCGGTGAAGTACACCAGCGACAGCGAAATCACGGCGCTGTACACGGCGCAGGCGATAATCAGCACCGTCAGATACATTTGCCGCATGCACCAGTACGAAAGTCCCAGGCCGACCAGCGCCGAGAACAGCGCGAGTTGTCGCAGAGTCTTCTGTCCTTCCAGGTCGATGGCCACGTTATCGACCGGCGGTCCGCCCATGTAGATTTCGCTGCGTGGCAGGCCCGTAGCCAACTCGGCGGCGCGATAGAGCTCGTCGAGCGTGTAGTGCAGCTTGTCCTGGGCGTGTTGCGTGAGCGATACGACGGCACTGGTCTGTTTTCCATCCTTACCGACCAGCAAACCTGACAGACGCTTGATGGCTTCGGAACGCGGCAGATTAGTGGGGGGATCGGTCAACCGCCGCACCAGTTCGGGCCCGGTGAGAACGCTGGAAAAGAGCGAAGTGTCGATCGGCGTCTGGTCCTGCTCGGACCGCGGCGCGACGAGCCGGGCGAATTTTTCGACGCGCGGATCGTCGAGCGTTGCGCCCTGCCAACTGACGAGGACCTGCGTCTCGTTTTCGAAATGCGCTTGGAACCAGCGATAATCCTTGGTTTCGGAGAACGTGGCGGGCAGCCAATCCTTGACGTCGTTGCGATTGGTCTGCGCAGCCCGATTGGCCCCAAAAATGAGCACCGGGAAGACGACCAGGACCGTGGCGAGAATCGCCCGGCTATAGCGCTGATAAAAGGTAGGTTTCGCGGCGGATGCAAGCTGTTGCGGCCGATTCATGCGCGCACTTTTGGCCAAGCGTGAAAGAAAACGAGCCCGGGCGTCAATGTTCCCGCTGCAATCGTCGCGCCAGGCAGCCACGAATTTCGACGGTCAGCTTAGCAAATCCGGCCTGCGGCGAATAACCCAAGTCCGCTGTGCCCCGACGATTCACTCGCCGAGAGTGCTTTTGCGCCGCAGAATGTGATGATAATGCTGGGCGAAGCGGTGCGCCTCGTCGCGCACGTATTGCAGAAGGCGCAGCGCGTAAGAATGGCGGCTTAGCCGTAGCGGATCAGGGGCGTCACCCAGGTAGATTTCTTCCTCGCGCTTGGCCAGCGAGATGACTACCGGCGGTTCGATCGACAGCTCGCGAAACGCGGCCAGGGCCGCGTTGAGCTGGCCGCGGCCGCCATCGACCAGGAGCAGATCGGGAAATACTTCGCCCTCGTCTTCCAAGCGCTTAAAGCGGCGCGCGACCACCTCGTGAATGCTGGCAAAGTCGTCGATGCCCCCCACGCCGCGGATCTTGTAGCGCTTGTAGCCCGGCTTGAACGGCAGGCCATCGATGAATTGCACGAGGCTGGCCACGGTCTCGCCGCCGCCGAGGTGCGCGATGTCCACGCCTTCGATCGTGCGCAGCGTCTCGTCCAGCTTCAGTACTTTCTTCAGGCCCGCCAACCCCTTCTTCGGGTCGATGTAAAAGACCTCGGGCTGCACGTGCGTATCGAGCTCGCCGCGGCGGTCGAGCGTTTCCAGCGCAAAGATCTCGTCGCGCAGGCGAGCCGCCTTCTCGAATTTCAATTCCGTGGCGGCGGCCGCCATCTCGGCCCGCATCTCTTTCAAGAGCGATGCCTTTTTCCCTTCCAGGAACATCCGCAGCCGGGCGATGTCGCGACGATATTCTTCCTTCGAGATGCGCAGGTTGCACGGTGCCGTACATTGTTGAATGCTGTGCAACAGGCAGGGCCGGAACCAGCGCCATTTGTCGTCGCCGTCTTCGATGTCCAGGCTGCAAGTGCGGAACTTGAAAATCTTCTGCAATACCTGGATCGCGCCGCGCAGGCTGCCGGCGCTGGCGAACGGGCCGTACAGCTTGGTGCCCCGGTCCTGCGGCTCGCGCGTGAATTCGACGCGTGGGAAATCCTCGCGAATGAAGATTTCCAGATAGGGAAAGCTTTTGTCATCCTTCAGGTCGCGGTTGTATTTCGGCTGCACGTCCTTGATCAGCCGCGATTCGATCAACAGCGCGTCGACCTCGCTGTCGGCCTCGAGGAAATCGATATCCGCGATCTCGCGCACGAGATCCGCCGTGCGCTGGTCCTCGGCGGCCGCCTTCAGAAAGTAACTGCTGGCGCGCGAGCGCAAATTGACCGCTTTGCCGACGTAGATCACGACGCCGGCCGCATCCTTCATCAGGTAGACGCCAGGCGTTTGCGGGAACTCGCGCACCTTGCCGGCGGCATAGGCGAAACCAAGCGGCTCACTCGGCGCGGCCGCTTC
This sequence comes from Pirellulales bacterium, assembly GCA_035546535.1. Classification (NCBI taxonomy): domain Bacteria; kingdom Pseudomonadati; phylum Planctomycetota; class Planctomycetia; order Pirellulales; species Pirellulales bacterium. The sequence continues at coordinate 7,868 of DASZWQ010000185.1, forward strand.
CTGCTCAGGCTCATTGCCGGCCGAAGGCGCGTTCTCCCGGCGCTCGACGGGCTCGGGAGTGCCGTCGGCGGGTACGTCGTCAAGCGGCGGTGTATTTCCCCCGGGCCTGGCCATGCCTGATGTTTCAACTCCGGTCGTCGAACGGTGCAGAAGGGAATCCTATGCGGCGCATCCATTATATCCGGTCAGCGAATTGTCGCATTTCCGATCGATCTGGGGAGGCATGCTTGATGGATTGCTCGCGCCGGCTTCGAGCGTGCTTTTGCGCACGCCGTTTGCAGTGACGTCGGAAAAATCCGTTATACTTGAGGTATCGAAGTATGTTCTCAAATAGCTATCGCGATAGTGCGTCGGGGCGATCAAGCGGGCATTCGGTCGAAGACCAGCGCGGTGGTCAGCCATCCACCAGCGCCGTACTGGAAGAAGGTGCACCGATGAATCAACGCGACATCGCTCAACAGACCCTGCTCGAACAGAATCTTTTGACCAACATCACCCAGGCCATTCGCACGACGATCGCTTGGGAGCCGCGCGGTACCGACCTGGGCGGCAAGCTGCGCAGCTTGCGGTTCATCACGGCCTCGCTGGAAAGACATCTCGACCACCTGATGGACCTGGAAGAGTACGACGGCTACATGTCGGCGGCGCAAGAGTCGAGCCCGAACCTGGCCGAGAAGATCACCGCGCTGCGTGATGAGCACGAGCACTTCCGTGACGGCGTACACCGCCTGGTCGCCAAGCTGGACCGCATCGACAACGACGATCGGACCGGCCTGGAAAAAGTGTGTGTCGAGGTGGGCGATCTGCTCAGCCGCATCGACGAGCACACCCGTCGCGAGGCCGACCTCTTGCAGGAGGCCTTCCTGCGCGACGAGGGGGGCGAGGGCTAACCGCCGCCGCTCCTGCGAACCGGACAATTTGGCAGGCACAGCCTAGCTCGGGCATGTTCCCCTCCAGGAGAGGTCGGACGCCGGCCGATGAACCGGTTAGCCAGACGCTAGCCGGGCCGGAGCGCAAACCGCTCGTTTTTCGCTGCGCGCCACGTAGACTCGGCCGACACGCTTTGGCTACAATTCGTCCTAGCGGGGGTTATCGTTTCCCACCAGGGTGCCTGCCTCCCTCGAAAGCCCCACCGCTCGCTGGCGCAACCATCCACCGGCACGATCAGGAGCGTTACGATGCTCACCCTCTTTGGCCGCGCGTCACGATACTGCGATGGGGTCGACCGCCGCAGCTTCTTGCGCGCGGGAGCCTTGGCAATCGGTGGTCTGTCATTAGCTGACCTATTGCGATTGCAGGCCACGGCAGAAACCAATCGTAGCCTGGCGACCGATCCGCATGAAAAATCCCAAGCGCGATCCGGCAAGGCGGTGATCTTCGTCGAACTCGGTGGCGGCCCGTCGCACTTCGAAACCTATGACCCGAAGCCGAATGCTCCGGTCGAATTCCGCGGTCCGCTCGACGCCGTCGGAACCAACGTGCCCGGCGTTTTCCTCAGCCAGTACATGAGCGAACAAGCGAAGCTGCTCGACAAGCTGGCCATCGTCCGCTCGGTGCGGCATACGTCCAACGCCCACGATCCGTCGAGCCACCTGACGCAGACCGGCTATCTGAAGCGCGGGCAAAAAGCCGGCTTGAACGAGATGCCGTGCTTCGGTTCGGTCGCCGCGCGCGTCGTTGGAGCGAACGCCCCCGGTCTGCCCGCTTATGTCGCCCTGCCACGTCTGATGCGAAATGGCGGCGCGGCCTACCTGGGCACGGCTTACAACCCGTTCGAGACCATTACCGACCCGGGCAAGAAGAATTTTTCGGTCCGCAACCTGGCCCTATCGACTGGCCTGAGCGTTGACCGGCTGGAAGATCGCCGCACGCTGCTGACGGCGCTCGATTCGCAGCGCCAGCTGATGGATCTGGAACGGTCGAGCGAAGCGATCGACGATTTCACGCGTCAGGCACTGGAAATGGTCACCGGCCCACGAGCCCAGGCTGCCTTCGACATTAAGCGCGAGAAGGACAGCGTCCGCGAGAAATATGGTCTGACCGAGATCGGACAGTCGCTGCTTCTGGCGCGACGCCTGGTCGAGGCCGGCGTTACTTGCGTCACCGTACGATTCCCCGGCTGGGACAACCACCAGCGGATCGCCAAGGCGATTTCAGACCGCGGACCCATGTACGACGCCGCGATGGCGGCCCTGATCCGCGATCTCTTTAAGCGCGGGCTTGACCGGGACGTGCTGCTCGTGGCGATGGGAGAATTCGGCCGCACGCCGCGCGTAAATCGCAACGCCGGCCGCGACCACTGGGGATCGGCCATGAGTGTTCTCTTGGCCGGCGGCGGATTGAAGACGGGTATCGTCGGCGCCACCAACAGCAAGGGCGAGCTGCCCGTCGAGGCGCCGTACGGTCCGGAAAACATCCTGGCCACGATCTACCGGCATCTGGGGATCGATGCCTCGCAGACGTTCGTCGATCTCTCCGGCCGCCCACGCTACGTGCTGGAAGAGCGGCGCCCGATCGAAGAGCTGATCTAGCACGCGGCAGCTTGCGTTAGATTGGTGCCATGGTTTTTCGGCGCAGCCGAATAAGCATGGCCGTTTCGGTAAGCATGTCGTTCGACTGTGGGCCCGGCTTATTGCACCTTGACGAACAGGTTCATCGCTATGGGCACGGCTTCCCATGTTTTACTAGCTTTGCTTTGCACTATCGTAGTCTCTTCTGCCGAGGAGCCCAAAAAGTTCGACGGCAGCAAGCCTGAAGTGGTTACGCCGGCGGCTGACCGGTCGCTGACCCTGCCGGCCAGCAAGTGCGAAGTGTACGGCAAGACGCTCCAGTACATGCCCGAGGATCGAGCGCTGGGCTGGTGGAACAGCCCGAACGATCATGCCGTGTGGAAACTCGCGGGCCTGACCTCCGGCAAATACGAGGTGTGGTTCGAGTGGTCGTGCGCCGACAAATCGGCCGACAACACGTTCGTCGTCGCGGTCGGAAAGCACGAACTGAAAGGCAAGATTCCCTCAACCGGCTCTTGGCAGACGCACAAGAAAGCCAAATTCGGCACGATCGAGCTACCCGAGGGGGGAGCCAATCTCGAACTTCGCTCCGAGGGGAAGATCAAGGAGGCGCTAGGTGATTTTCGGGAGGTACGCCTGGTGCCGGTGCGACGGTAGCCGAACGAGCGCGCTTGTTTGCGGACGGCGCGCTGCAGGAACCCTCTCCCTTCCAGGGAGAGGGCAGGGTGAGGGTGAAGACCCCAATTCCCAATGCCGTGGCGAACGTCAATGTCGCTGAAGAACACCACCCTCCCTTAATCCCTCCCTAAAAGGGAGGGAGATTCGAGCAGGTGCATCGGCACCTTCCTGCATCGATCGTTGATTCTACTTCAGTGTCTGCTGTGGCAGATTGTGCCGGCAGCGAAATAGCGGCCGGCATCCTGCCGCGTTTACATCTGTTCGACCACGTCGATCCCCAAGAGCGCCAGTCCCTGCTTGAGCGTGCGCGCGGTCAAATCGCAAAGCAGCAACCGGCTCGTGCGCAGCTCGGGCGTTTCGGCCTTGAGAACCGGGCATTGATCGAAGAAGGTCGAATATCGGTTGGCGAGCGCGAACAGGTAGGCTGTTAGTTGATTCGGTCGGTAATCGACCAGCACCGCATCGAGCGCTTCGGCGAAGCGCAGGATTTCCAATCCCAGCGACCGTTCGGCCGGGGTAGATAGGAGAATCGGCGCCTGCTCGCGTCGCAGCTTTTCGATGTCGATGTTGCCGCGCCGGAAAATGCTTCGCACCCGGGCGTAGGCGTACTGCATGTACGTGGCCGTGTTGCCGTTCATGGCCAGCATCTTGTCGTAGCTAAAGACGTAATCGCTGGTGCGATTCTGCGACAAATCGGCATATTTCAAGGCGGCGATGCCCACCGTTTCGGCGATCGCTTGTCGCTGCTCGTCCGCAAGTTCGCGACCGTCCGGCTTGGCATCGTCGTTCTCGGCCACGATCTTATACGCCCGCTCGACCGCTTCGTTGAGCAGCCCCTCGAGGCCCACGGTATCGCCCGAGCGCGTTTTGAACGGGCGGCCGTCATCCCCCAGCACCGTGCCGAAGCTGACGTGGGCGAACTCGACGTTTTCGTAGCCCCACCGCCGCGCGGTGGCGAACAGTTGTTCGAAGTGCAGACTTTGCCGATGATCGACCACGTACAGAAGCGCGTCGGGATTCCACTTCTCACGGCGATAAGCGATCGTGGCCAGGTCGGTGGTGGCGTACAGAAAGGCGCCGTCCTTTTTGCGCACGATCATCGGCGCCGGCTGCCCTTCCAGAAACACGCAGGTGGCTCCGTCGCTCTCGCGGGCGATCTGTTTGGCGAGCAAGTCGTCGACGACCGGCTGCAATCGGTCGTGATAGAAGCTTTCGCCCAGCGTTTCGTCGAACGACACGCCCAGCCGGTCGTAAATATGTTGAATGGCTGCCATGCAGGCGGGCATGAACTCGCGCCATAGAGCCAGATTCTCGGCATCGCCCGCGTGGAGCTTGGCCGTTTCGGCCAGTACGGCAGCGCCGATTTCGGGATGTTCTTTGGCCAGCGGGCCCAGCTTGGGATCGGCTTCGAGCGCCGCCAGCTTGCGCTCGAGATCCGCGAGCGCCGCTTTCGTCTCGCCGACGTCGGCTTCCGCTTTGCGAACGGCCTGGGCCTGCTTCTTGTCGGCCTTGGCATCGCCGCTGGCGGGTACCGCCTTCGCCACGGCCAGGCGTTCTTCGGCGGCATGAATCTTCTTTTCCAGCTCCGCCAGTTGCGGCCGGCTATCGTGATAATCGACCAACTGGTTGACCATTCGATAGAGCCGCGCCAGCTCGTCGACGCGCGAGCGCTCGTAGGCCGCCGCGTCGCGGAAATGCTTGTACCCGTAAATGATCATCCCGAACTGCGTGCCCCAATCGCCGATGTGGTTATCGCCGATCGCGCGATGGCCCAGGAATTTGAGCGTGCGATAGATACTGTCGCCGATCACGGTCGAGCGGATGTGGCCGACGTGCATCGGTTTGGCCACGTTCGGCGCCGAATAATCGACGATCACGGTACGCGGACGCGCGACCGGCGGAATGCCAAGGCGCGGATCCTCCACCGCTTCGCGCAATCGCGCGGCCAGCCAATCATCGCGCAGCGCGAGATTGATAAAGCCTGGTCCGGCGATTTCGGGCGACTGGCACAAATCAGCGACGTCGAGCCGCGCCTGGATCGCCGCCGCCACGTCGCGCGGCGGCTGGCTTAGCTGCTTGCCCATCGGCATCGCCATGTTGGCCTGATAGTCGCCGAACTTGGCGTCCTGGCTTTGCCGCACCATGTCGACCAGCTCGGTCGTGGCGAGGTTTGCCAGGCTCTGTTCGGCCGCCAGTTTCGCAAGCGCCGTGGCAAAGCGATCTCGCAATTCGCGTAGGATGTTCATCAAACAAATCGATGGGCCAAGGAACCGAAGAGCATTCCGCGGAGCCGCGGTCATTTCGGCGGCTCAGGCGCTTGCGAGATAGTGTAGCGGGCCGGTGGGAAAGCCTGTAGGGTGCCCTGTGGGCACCATAACCCGAACAATTCGTTCGTGGTGCGCAAAGCGCACCCTACAACCCCGGGCTCATAGAGCCCGGCTACAGAAAACGGGAGCGTCGAAGCAATTACTTGCTCAAGCGCAGCGAGCTGCGTCGGCCATCCTCACCGTCGTCGCTTTTCCCCTTGTCGGGCTGCGACAGCTCGGTCGGCACGCGCTTGGCCGTACACCACAGCTTTTCCAGCGAGTAGTAATCGCGAGCTTCGTCATCGAACAGATGGATCACGATGTTGCCGTAATCGAGGAGGATCCACCGGCTCTCGACGTAACCTTCGACCCCCAGGCGATGCTCACCCATCTCGTCTTCAAGGCGATGGTCGATCTCCTCGCTCATGGCGTGGAGCTGACGCCGGCTGGTGCCGGTGGCGACGACGAAGTAGTCGAATTCCGGAGTCACTTCCCGCATGTCGAGGACCAGGATGTCACGTCCTCGATTGTCAGCCGCGGTTTGGGCTGCTGCCAGAGCAAGCTGCAAAGCCCGATTGGAGTCACGAGATGTTTCCACGTACCGGCTGACGCTGGATGTCGCCACGTGTGTGCTTCTCCGGATGAGTGAACCGTCCGACGCGCCTTTATTCTACACCCGAACAGACGCCGGAGCCAACGGCAGGGTTCGGCCGACGGTCCGAATTTCGGCCAGCGGGGGCCCTCATATCGAATGTTTGCATTCGAAGGTCGAAAGAAGCCCGAACCGGCTAGCCCAAGAGCGGCCGGATCAACTGACCGCCGACGTCGGTCAGGCGGAAGTCCCGGCCCTGGAACCGGTAGGTCAGCCTTAGGTGGTCAAGCCCCAACAGGTGCAGAATCGTGGCCTGCAGATCGTGGACGTGGATTTGCTCGTGCGGCTCGGCAGCGCCAAAGCCGAGTTCATCGGTCGTGCCGATCGTTTGCCCGGCGCGGATACCACCGCCCGCCAGCCACATGGTATAGGCTTCGATGTGATGATCCCGGCCCAGCGAGCCGCGGTCTTCGCCCATCGGCGTGCGGCCGAATTCTCCGCCCCACACGACCAACGTATCGTCGAGCATGCCGCGCCGCTTGAGGTCAGACACCAGGGCCGCCGTGGGTCGATCGGTCTCCTGGCAGATATTTTCCAGCGACTCTTCCAGGTTTTCGGTGCCGCCGTGATGGTCCCACTCCGTGTGAAAAAGCGTCACGAAGCGGACGCCCCGCTCAACCAGCCGCCGCGCCAGCAGGCAGTTGTTGGCGAACGAGGCCTTGCCAGGCTCAGCGCCGTACAGGGCCAGCGTCTCGGCCGACTCGCCGGCCAGATCGACCAGCTCCGGCGCGCTTCCCTGCATCCGCTCGGCCATTTCGTACGAAGCGATGCGGGTCGCGATCTCGTCATCGCCGGTCGCGGCCAGCCGCTCGCGATTCAACCGGCCGATGGCCTCGATCGTGCGTCGCTGCTGGGCACTGGTCACGCCTGGGGGCGTTGTCAGGTTGAGTATCGGGTCACCGGAATTTCGTAGCGGCACGCCCTGGTAAACGCTCGACAAGAAAGCGTTCCCCCATAGCGCCGCACCGGAGCGCGGCCCGCGCGGCCCGGATTTCAACACCACGAAGCCCGGCAGGTCGTGCGACTCGTTCCCCAGGGCGTACAGTACCCAGGAGCCCATGCTCGGCCGGCCGAACTGCGGCGTACCGGTGGCCAGCATCATCTTGGCCGGACCGTGATTGAAAACGTCGGTCTTCATCGTCCGCAGGATGGCCAGGTCGTCAGCCAATGCGGCGGTGTGCGGCAATAGCTCCGAGATCTCGTTGCCTGACTGGCCGTGCCGCGTGAACTTCCGCCGGCAGCCGAGCAATTTGGCGTCGGGCTTGATGAAGGCGAACCGCTTGCCGTCGGTGTACGACGGCGGGATCGACTGGCCGTTCAGCTCATTGAGTTTTGGTTTATTGTCGAACAATTCCAACTGACTAGGCCCGCCGGCCATGAAGAGTTGAATGACCGCCTTGGCCCGCGGCGCGAAGTGCGGCGGCCGGACGGCCAGCGGATCGGTACGCGGCGGCTGTGGCGCGGCGGCGCGACCCTGGTTCTCCATGAGCGCGGCCAAGGCAATGCCCCCCAGGCTCAACCCGCAATCGCTAAAGAACTGCCGGCGGCTGGCCAGGTTGCTCTGACTGTTGCGTGGCTGCGTCATGTGATTTTTGCAGGGTGCCCTGTGGGCACCTGGGAAGTTTTACAGCGGCCAATCTGCGGATATTTTTGCTCGGGCGCCGCTGGTGTCCCTGGTGGCTTGTCCCCCAGTGCAGCGATGCGTCACTCGCGGGTCATAAACTCGTCAAGGTTCAATAGCGCGCGGGAAACCGTGGTCCAGGCCGCGAGCAAGCGCGGATTGCGAAAGGCCGGCACCGGTTGGCCGGTCGATTCTGCGTCAGCCGGCGCCGCATCACTGGCCAACTCGTCGGCCAATAGCTCCGCGAGGCACGCACGCTCTTCACCGTCCGGCTCGCGCGCTAGCGCCAGGCGAAACGCATAGCGGATACGCTCGGCGGTCGGCTGGTCCTTGCACACCGCCAGCACGCGCGTCGCCATCGCCTGGGCCGCTTCGTAGCAGGTGTCGTCGTTCAATAGCGTCAGCGCCTGCAGCGGCGTATTGGCGCGCTCGCGCCGCGTGCAACTGGTGATGCCGTCCGGCGCGTCGAGCACCTTGAGGAACGGATTGGGCGTCGAACGCCAATAGTACGTGTACATGCCGCGGCGATAGGCATCCTCGCCGGGGCTGACGTTCCAGGGGCGCGGGCTGCGCGTCAGCGCCATCACGCCGTCGGGCTGGCGCGGAAAAACGCTCGGCCCGCCAACCTTGTACGACAGCAATCCGCTCGAAGCCAGCATGCAGTCGCGCACGATCTCGGCCTCGACCCTCAAGCGCGACTGCCGGGCGAGCAACCGGTTATCCGGATCGATCACGCCCAGTTCCGGCCGCGTGTGCGACGACTGCCGGTACGTGCCCGAGGTGACGATCAGCCGGTGCATCGCCTTCAGGCTCCAGCCGCGAGCCATGAATTCGGCCGCCAGCCAATCGAGCAGTTCGGGATGTGTCGGCGCCGCGCCTTGCACGCCGAAATCGTTCGACGTTTCAACGATTCCCCGCCCGAAGAACTGTTGCCACATGCGATTCACGGTCACCCGCGCCGTCAGCGGATTGGCCGGGTCGACCAACCAGCGGGCGAGGTCGACGCGCGAAGGATTCTTCACCTCGGCGGGCAGCGGCGGCAGCACGCTCGGCACGTCGGGCGACACGACGGGGCCGTTGCGCAAATACTCGCCGCGCACCAGGATGTGCGTCTCGCGCGGCTGCGAGCGTTCGTGCATGACAAGCGTCGTGGGAACCGTGGTCGAGAACTTATCGAGCCGGGCCCGGCTTTGCGCCAGCTTTTTCGTCAGTGCTTGCCGCGCTGGATCGGTTTTTTCGTATTCGGCCAGCAGCGTTTCTTGCTGAGCAGGAGTCCGCTTGTCGGCCGGCACGGCCAGCGCGGCGCGAACCGGCTCGGGCAAAGCCAGCACGTCGCGCGCCGCCTCGGTCACCGCCAGGCGGAAACGCCCCAGCAGCATGTGCGGCTTCGCGTGTTGCTGGGCCAGCGAAACCACCATCTTCCGGCCGGCTACCTGGCAATCGTCGCGCGCCACGAGCACGGCCGTGCGATTCAAGTGCGGCGAAGTATCGACCACGAAGATCGACCAGCCGGTCTTGTCATTGCCGTCGATCAAGTGCGAGGCGGGAAACTTCTCTTGCGCGTAATCAGCCGTCGCCAGTTGCCACGCCACGCGCTCGAACGTCGCGTCGCCACCACCGACGGGTTGCGCGGCCAGATCGAGCGTTATCTCGCTCAACACGAAATTGCCGTTGTCGGCACGCCCTGGCCCACGCCGCGGCAGGCTGTCGTCGACCAGGGCTTCGAGGCGCAATCCGCGAACCGTCTCGACCGGCGCCGCCGCGGTCACCGTATACGTGTCGGTCGCGGCCCGTCCGCCGCCGGGCAAAACCGACTGATCTTCGAGCCGCGTAAACGTCGTCCCGGTGGCCGAGGCCACTTCGGTAGGTTCGACGACATGCCACCTGATGTCCAGCCGCCCAGCGTACTGCTTTTCCCACGCCGCACGCTTGTCGGCGCTCGCTACGTCGTATGCCGCCAGCTCATCTTTGGCCGCGGTTATCTGCGCGTTCAACCTGGCCAGTTCGACAGCCTGGGCTTCGTCCGGCACCGGTAAAATCGGCTCGTCGGCGCCATTGAGCAGCGCGAAGAACTGGTAGAAATCGCGTTGCGATACGGGATCGTACTTATGGTCGTGGCAACGGGCACAGCCGAGCGACAGCCCGAGGAACACCGTGCCGGTCGTGGCCACGCGATCGACCACCGATTCGATGCGGAACTCCTCGGGGTCGGTGCCCCCTTCTTCATTCTGCAGCGTGTTGCGGTGAAAGCCGGTGGCGATCTGCTGGTCGATCGTGGCGTCGGGAAGCATATCGCCGGCGAACTGCTCGATCGTGAACCGATCGAACGGCATGTCGGCGTTCAAGGCGTTGATCACCCAATCGCGATACTTCCAGATCGTGCGCGGGTTGTCGTTCGTGTAGCCGTTGCTGTCGGCGTAACGAGCCAGGTCAAGCCAGTGACGCGCCTGCCGCTCGCCATAATGCGGCGAAGCGAGCATCCGGTCGACCAAGCGCTCGTAAGCCCCTTCGCTCTGGTCGGCTAGAAATGCGTCGATGTCGTCGACCTTGGGCGGGATGCCCAGGAGGTCCAAGCTCAGGCGGCGGATTAACGTCACGCGGTCGGCTTCGGGCGAGGGATGAATGCCATCCCGCGCGAGCCGGCCAAGAATGAACGCGTCGATCGGGTTTCTGACGAATGTGGCGTCCGCCGCGTCGGCCACCGGCGGCTCGGGATGCGCGACCGGCTGAAACGACCAGTGATCGCTTTTGCGCCGACCCGATGAGGGAAGCGGCTGATCGTCGGCCGGCGCGGGGGCGCCTGCGTCGATCCAGCGGCGGATCGTGGCGATTTGCTCGGCCGATAGCCGCGGCCCCGCGTCGTCGGGGGGCATGGACGAGACGTCGTCGGCGCCCGTGATCGCTTTGACGAGCGCGCTCTCGGCGCTTTTGCCCCGCACGATCGCAGCGCCGCTATTTCCCCCTTCGACGGCCAGCGACACCGCATCGAGCCGCAGTCCCGACTTTTGTTCGTCCGGACCATGACATTTGAAGCAGTGGGCCGCCAGGATCGGCCGCACGTCGCGCGTGTAATCGACCGCATCGTCAGCCCTACCATTGCGCGCGGCGCCAGCCACGAGCAGGCCCAGGGCCAGCCACCAGGGTCGAACGGCGAGGGAGAACCGCGTCATAGTTTCGCGCTACTCGGTCGTGCGGGCTTTGCGAGCGGAGGAGCCAGGCAGGATGGATCCGCGCCGCCTCCGAGGCTTCCTTCCGGGGCCGGCTTTGCGAACCAAACGTCGATCTTAGGCCTGCCGCCCCCGGGCTGCAAGAAAATCGCCAAACCGGTCAATTTGACGCCAGGAGACGGCGCGGGCAGGGCGCATTTTTGCCGTTCCTTATGGCGATCGCCTGGGTGGCCATGCCGCACGGACAAGCGGGTTGAGCCTGTCCGGGAATTCCATCGCTCTGCTGACGCGTCAAACGATGCGAGCGCTTAGCCGGTGCGCAAGCCCTGCACGGCGTCATCGACGTTGGCGAAGCTCTGCACCATCGAATCCAACCGGGTCGTGTGCAGCACTTCCTTGCACAACGGCTGCACGCCGCAAAGCACCAGTTTCCCGTCACGGTCGGCGACGCGTTTCCAGGCCCGGAACATGACTTCGATGAAGGCCGAGCCCATATACGCGGTCTGGGAAAGATCGAGCACCACGAGCGGCGGCTCGGCGGTTTGGGCGTGGCCCAGCAGTAGTTGCTGCGCCGCTTCGAACTTGGCCTGATCGAGGGCCTCGTACGCCGCGTCCAGGTGAATGACGGTTACATCGTCGCAGCGCTCGACCTGGGCCATGCAAGGATCTCGAAAAAAGCTGAGTTTTTGCCTGCCCACCGCAGGCGACAGGCCGGAGCGAATCGAGTTTTGAGTCTAAGCCGCGCCGGTGACCGCGACAAGCCAAGGGGGCAACGGGACTCGCCAAGTGAATGCCACCCCGTCGAGCACAAAAACGGAAGAAGCAATTCATCCACAGATCACGCAGATGAACGCAGATTTTAAGAATCCCTGGCGAGGGAACCTGGTAGCTGTCGCGTTTGTCTCATCAATCGGTGAAATTTGCGAAATTTGTGGATGGATTCGCCGATGGACGGATCGATGCGAACGCCCGAGCATGCCCCATACGTGCTTTGGCCCTGCGGAGTGTATAATCGAAGCTCAGGCAGGCGGACCTCGGCCGTGCTTCGCTTGAAGTAAGCCGTCAATCACCTGCACGGATTTCGCACGTTCTCCATAGGCATTGCCTTGAGCGATACGGCCCCGCATCGCGAACCACCTGCACTCGATACCGTCGCAGGCATTACCGATACTTGGAACGCCGACCGGGTCAGCGACTTGATCGCCATGATCAAGGAGTCGGCCGATAAGCTGGCCGCCGATCGCACCAGCCGCGGCGACCTGAAGATTCTCAGCCGGGCGCTGCGCGAACTGCGCTGGGCCTTCAAGGTTTTCTCGCCTTACCGATCGCGGCGCAAAGTCACGGTGTTCGGGTCGGCACGGACCCGCCCTCACGAAGCCACGTTCCAGCAGGCCGTCGAGTTCGGCCGCGAGATGGCAGCCCGCAGTTGGCTGGTCGTCACCGGGGCCGCCAGCGGCATCATGGAAGCCGGCCACCTGGGCGCGGGCCGCGAGAACTCGATGGGCCTGAACATCATGCTTCCCTTCGAGCAGGATGCGAATCCCGTGATCGCGGGCGATCCGAAGCTCGTCTACATGAAGTACTTTTTCACGCGCAAGCTGATGTTCGTGAAGGAGTGCGACGCGGTGTGCCTGCTGCCCGGTGGATTTGGCACGCTCGACGAAGGATTCGAAGTTCTCACCCTGCTGCAAACCGGCAAGCGTGACATCGTACCTGTCGTCTTTCTCGACGAACCCGGCGGCAGCTTCTGGAAGGATTTCGAACACTACATCAACCACCGATTGCTCGGGCATGGCATGATCTCGCCCGAGGATCTGTCGCTGTACACCATGACCGACGACGTGAACGCCGCGGTCCGCGAGATCGACCAGTTCTACCGCATCTATCACAGCATGCGGTACGTGAAGAACAAGTTGGTCGTACGTCTGAGCGAGGCGCCCAGCCCCGATTTCCTGGCCGCGATCAACGAGAACTTCAGCGACATCCTGACCGAGGGGAAATTCACGGTCGAAAGCGCGCTGGCGGACGAAAAAGACGAGCCGCAGCTAGCGCCGCTCCCCCGCCTGGTCTTTCGCTTCAACCGTCGCAGCCTCGGGCGCCTCCGGCAGCTTCTCGACGCGCTGAACCGGGGCAGCATCGATTCGCCCAAGGCCTGAGCCCGATTCGTCCCCCGATTGACGGGGAGAATTGGCGTGCGTTTCCGACGAAGTGTGCTTTTTCCGCAGCCACGGAAGCCCACGATTGCTCGATTCGGGCAGGCGATATCTTGCATCAACGCATAAAGGCGCGTTGAAAAATCATTGCAATGCCCTTCCGGGAATGCGATAATCCGGACACCTGCTACCTACCCGCCTTCGTCCCGCCCCAAACTGCTCACGGAAGGAGCCTTATGACTCCCGCGACCGTGTTTTCTCACGCTGTGTTTTCTCACGCTGCGTTCTCCCGCGTGGTGATTTCCCGCTTGGCATTGGTTGCCGTAATGGTTGGGCTCTGGTCGCCCGTTGGCCGTGGTGAAGAGGTCGCCACCGCCGCCTCGGCAAAGCCCTCGGTGCCCGCGGCCTCGGCAGCCGGCCTGGGCCCCGCCACGGAACTGACCTTCAGCACCGGCAACAACCTGTTGCTGCGCGGGCGCGATGCGCAGCGGCAACTGGCGCTCACGGCCAAATACGCCGGCGGCCAATCTCGGGATGTGAGTCGGCAGGTGACTTACACGACTGTCCCGGCCGGCATCGTCCAGGTTGATAGCACGGGCCTGGCCACACCGCTGGCCGACGGCCAGGCGAAGATCATCGCCCAGGCCGGCGGCGTACAGGCCACGGCCGATGTGACCGTTGACCATTTCGTCGACGATCCGCAAATCAACTTCCCCAACCAGATCGTGCCGATCTTCACCAAGCTCGGCTGCAATAGCGGCGGCTGCCACGGCAAGGCCAGCGGTCAGAACGGCTTCAAGCTGTCGTTGCTCGGTTTCGAGCCGGGCGAGGATTACGAACACCTGGTGATGGAGGCCCGCGGCCGGCGGCTATTCCCGGCGGCGCCCGATCGCAGCCTGCTGTTGACCAAGCCGATCAACGCCATCCCGCACGGCGGCGGCCAGCGGCTCGATCATGATTCACTCGAGTACCGGCTGCTGAAGCGGTGGATTTCGCAAGGCATGCCGTATGGCAAGGACACCGATCCCAAGGTGGCCAGCATCGAGGTGCTGCCGGCTCACGCCGTGATGACGCGCAGTGGCGAGCAGCAGATCGCCGTGCTGGCGCACTACACCGACGGGACGATCGAGGACGTGACCCGCCTGGCGCAGTTCGACCCGAATGACGGCGAAATGGCCGAGGTTTCGGCCCAAGGCCTGGTCAAAACGCTCGACCTGACGGGCGACGTCGCGATCATGGCCCGCTATCAAGGGCACGTGGGCGTGTTCCGCGCCAATATTCCGCTGGGGGCGAGCGTCGATGGATTGCCGCCGGCGAAGAACCTTGTCGACGATGCCGTCTTCGCCAAGCTGAAGACGTTGGGTGTGCCTCCATCGCCGGTCTGCGACGATGCCACGTTCTTGCGCCGCGTCTCGGTCGATATCGCGGGCCGATTGCCGACCTTGGACGAAGCCCGGGCCTTCCTCGCCGATCCGGATCCGGCCAAGCGCGACCGGGCAATCGATCGGCTGCTGGATAGCGCCGAATACGCCGACTACTTCGCCAACAAATGGACGGCCGTGCTGCGGAATCGCCGCCAGAACCCCAACTACATGCGGGGCACCTACGCCTTCCACGATTGGATTCGCGAAAGCTTGTACACGAACAAACCCTACGACCAGTTCGTGCGCGACATCCTGACCGCCTCGGGCGACGTGGGCGAGAACCCGCCCGTGGCCTGGTATCGCGAGGTGAAGGACACCAACCAGCAGGTCGAAGACGCCGCGCAGTTGTTCCTGGGCCTGCGCATTCAATGTGCCCGTTGCCACCACCATCCGTTCGAGGCTTGGAGCCAGCGCGATTATTACGGCTTCTCCGCGTTCTTCGCACAGGTGGCGCGCAAGCCGGGTGATGCGCCCGACGAGTTCCGCATTTACAGCAAGCGGGGGCTGGCACGGGCCACGAACCCGAAGACGAACGAAAGCCTGGCGCCGACCGGTCTGGGTGCGAAGCCGAGCGAGGTCTCGGCCGAGCGCGATCCGCGCGAGGCACTCGTGGATTGGATGGCCGATCCGCAAAATCCGTTCTTCGCCCGTTCACTCGTGAACCGCTATTGGAAGCACTTCTTCAGCCGCGGCATCGTCGATCCCGAGGACGATATGCGCGTGACGAACCCTGCTTCGAACCCGGCGCTCTTGGATGCGCTGGCGAGCCATTTCGTCAGTTCCCGTTTCGACCTGAAGGAACTGGTGCGCACGATCTGCCGCTCGAATGTTTATCAATTGAGTGCGCTGCCGAACGACTACAACCTGAACGACAAGCAGAACTTTTCACGCTACTATCCCAAGCGGCTCACGGCCGAGGTTTTGCTCGATGCCCTGGATGGCGTGACCGCGGCCCCCAGCAGCTTTGCCGGGCTGCCAGCGGGCACGAAGGCGGTGCAGATCCCGGACACGGGCGTGAACTCGTACTTCCTCACCGTGTTCGGCAAGCCCGAGGCCGCCAGCGCCTGCGAATGCGAGCGGTCGCAAGAGGCCAACCTGGCGCAGAGCCTGCACCTGCTCAACTCGAGCGAGGTGCAAGGCAAACTGGCCAGCGGCACGGGCCGGGCCGCGCGGCTGGCCGCCGACACCTCGCGCGGCGACGAGGACAAGGTGCGCGAGCTGTACCTGTGCGTCTACGCCCGCGAGCCGGCTTCCGACGAGTTGGCGATCGCCACGGGCCACATCGCCAAGAACGAGAACAAGCAGCAAGCCTACGAAGACATCCTCTGGGCCCTCGTGAATACGAAGGAGTTCCTGTTCAACCACTAGCAAGCCCGTGATGCCTGACTCTGGGTACGGCGATTCCAGCACTAGCCCGAAGCGCCAGCGAGGGGACTTTGAATTATTCCGAATTCAACCCGTCCCTCGCTGGCGCTTCGGGCTAGTGTCGACGGTTGCAGAGTTGTTCGGCAGAATAGTGGATTTGCGCGGGTTCTTGAATCAGACTGAAACCATCGCGGGCACCCACCCCTGGCCCGCGATCGAAGTGCTCGTTTCCCCGATCGAGCACGGCTTGGCAATGGCGAAGCCCGGCACGCCTTGTGTCGGGGTGCTGACTGATGCGGTCGAACGAAGGGACGCCATGGCGGCTTGAAGAGCCGGTGGCGACATCTTTCGATTTCGGCGAGATGACCTCCCTGCAA
The DNA here is from genome assembly GCA_035546535.1 of Pirellulales bacterium. NCBI lineage: Bacteria > Pseudomonadati > Planctomycetota > Planctomycetia > Pirellulales > Pirellulales bacterium. Next base: position 24,121 of record DASZWQ010000185.1, read on the forward strand.
TTTACCTGCCCCAAAGCGACCTGCCCGATGGGCGGGTCTCGTGCGAGGACTCCATGCCGGAGAATGTTCGAACGTCGTTATTCATGATGCGCATGCGGCGCAAGGCTCGCTTGCTCGCGGGCCTGTTCCTTGTGGTCACCTTGGCCGGCTCGTTCGCGCCAACCACCCATGCCCAGTTGCCGGCCGCGCAATTGCACGCACTGTTTCCCAGCGGCGGCCGACAAGGCACGATCGTCGATGTGAAGCTCGCCGCGGGCGCCGATACCGAGGGGGCCGATCGCCTGGTCTTTTCGCATCCGCATATCACGGCGGTGCAGAAGACGCGACCGGCCACGCCCTTCGAGCAGGGGCCGCAGCCGGTACCGAACGAATTCACCGTCGCCATCCACCCCGACGTGCCGCCGGGCATTTACGAAGCGCGGTACGCCGGCCGCTTCGGCGTTTCGAACCCGCGGGCGTTCGTCGTCGGCACCCTGCCCGAACGCAACGAGCCGGCCGACAATCACGCGCCGGACAAGGCCGCCACGATCCCGACGAACACGATCATCAACGGCACGGCCGACGCCACGAGCAACGATTATTTCAAAATCGCCTTGAAAAAAGACGAGCAAATCGTCATCGACGTGTGGGCCGAGCGCCTTGATTCGCGCATGGATGCCACGCTCGCCATTTACGATGCTACGGGCCGGGAACTGGCCAACGATCGCGACACGAACCGCCGCGATCCGCTGTTGGCGTTCACGGCACCCGCCGACGGCGAATACACGATCCGCCTGTTCGATTTCTTGTACCGCGGCGGCGCCGACTACTTTTACCGACTGGTTGCCTCGACCGAGCCCTATATCGATTTCGTTCTGCCGCCGGTCGCCGTGCCTGGCACCAAAAGTTCGTTCACGCTGTACGGGAGCCATTTGCCGGGCGGGACCAAGGTCGAAGGGCTCTCGTCACGCGGCCGCCCGCTGGAGAAGGTCACGGTCGAGATCGAGGTGCCCGCCGGCCGCGCCGTGGAAGAATTAACGATCAGTAACTTGTCGCGCGCACAGGACGCCAACTTCGATGGTTTCGAATACCGGCTCGTGACGCCTTCGGGCAGCTCGAACCCGTGCCTGATCGGTTTCACTTCGGCGCCGGTCGTCATGGAACAGGAGCCGAATAACGATCCCAACCAACCGCAGCAGATCAGCGTGCCCGCGACGTACATCGGCCAGTTTGCGCCGCGCGGCGATTACGATTGGGTATCGTTCGACGCCAAAAAAGGGGACGCGTACTGGATCGAAACCGTTTCGCAGCGGTTGGGTCTGCCGACCGACCCGTATCTGCTCATTCAGCGAGTCAGCCGTAACGACAAGGGCGAGGTGCAAGTCACCGACGTCCAGGAGTTGGACGACTCGGCAAAGGGCGCCGGCATCACGACGTTCAAGCCGGACAGCGACGATCCGATTTATCGATTCGCCGCGCCCGAAGATGGCACGTATCGAATTCTGATTCGCGATTTGTACGCCGGCTCGCGCGGCGATCCGCGCCTGGCTTATGCACTTGCGATTCGCACGGCGGCGCCCGATTTCCGCCTGGTCGCTGTGCCGGCCCATCACGCCAATTTGACGGCGCCGGCCGATTCGCAGCCGGTGAACCCGCTCTTGCGGCGCGGCGGCACGGAAATGATCAACATCGTGGCCCTGCGGCGCGATAGCTTCGACGGCGAGATTTCGCTTTCGGTCGAAGGACTGCCGCCGGGCGTGATTGCCAGCCAAACCATTATTCCCGCGGGTCAGAATTCCACGACCTTGGTACTACGCGCCGGCGACGAGCAGCCCGCCTGGCTGGGCCCGATTCGCATCGTGGGAAAGGCCGCGATCGATGGCAAGGAAGTCGCGCGGACGGCGCGCGGGGCCTCGACGCAATGGCCCACGGCCGTGAACACGTCGCCCGACTCGCGCCTGAGCCGGGACCTGTGGCTTTCGGTGATCGATCGCGACGTCTCTCCGGTGTTGGTGGAGCTTGGTGAAAGCAAAACGTGGGAGATGTCGCGGGCCGGCAAGCTCGAAATCCCCATCAAGGTCACCCGTCGCGGCGACATGAAGCAGCCCGTCACGCTCACCGCGATCGGCCTGCCGGGCAACGTCAAGGCGGCGCCGGTCACGGTTGCGCCCGAGGCGAACGAAGGCAAGCTGGTGCTCGAGATCGCCGAGAAGGCGGCTCCGGTCTTGCAGAACTTGCGATTGCAGGTGCAGGCCAGCGTTTCGTATCGCCGCAATCCGGAAGCGGCCGATGCGGCGGCCGCGGCGCAAAAGGAAATCGATCGGCTGGCCGGCGAACTGACCGCCGTGTCGCAAGCGGCCGAGCAGGCGCGGCAGGCGGCCGAAAAAACGGCCGCTGATTCCGCCGCCGCCGCGAAGCAGGCGACCGAACTCGCCATGGCCGAAGGGCAAAAGCTCAACGCTGCCACCGAAGCGGCCAAGGCCGCGGTGACGAAGGCCGCGGCAGCCGGCGAGGCCGTCAACAAAGATTCGACGAATCAGGACCTTGTGCAGGCCAAAGAGGCGGCAGACAAGGCTGCTGCTGACGCCAACGCGCAGTTGCAAGCTGCCACCGCGGCCAATGAATCGGCGCAGAAAGCCGCCGCCGCGGCCAACGCCAGGTCCCAGGCCGCCGCGGCCGACAAAGCAGCGCGCGATAAGCTGGCCGCCGACGCCGCGGCGAAAGCCAAGGCCGCCGCCGACGCCAAGGCGGCCGCCGACAAACGAGCCGCCGACCTGGCCAAGGCCGCCGAGGCCAAGAATGTGAACATCTTCGAGACCTCGACGTCCACGCTCATTCGCATCACGAATGCTCCGCTGACACTGGCCGTGACGCCCCCCGCTGCGCCTATTAAGCCTGGTGCAACTGTCGAGATACCTGTCACGGCGGGGCGTTTGTATGGCTTCGCCGAAGCGCTCGAAGTCGAATTGATCGTCCCGGAAGCGGCCAAGGGACTGTCAGCGGCGAAAGTCGCGATCCCCGGCGACAAGGCCGAGGGCAAGTTCTCGCTCGTCGCGGCGGCCGATGCCGCGCCCGGCAAGCACGCACTCGTCGCGCGCACGAAATTCAAATTCGGCGGCGCGGATTTCCAAATCGACGCGCCGGTCGCGGTGGAAGTCGAAGCCGCGAAATGACACCGTCATCAACGATTTCAAGATATCACTCGGTGAAGAGTATGAGTCTAAGCAGCCTGCGATTCGTGCTGGTCTTTGTAATCATCGCCGTCAGCGGCGCGGTGCGCGACGTTCGCGCCGACGACGCTCCGCAAACGATCGCCATCGCCGAGATCAAGCGCGACGCACCGGTCGATTTCGCCAAGGAAGTGCAGCCCCTGTTCAAGAAGCACTGCGTGGCGTGCCACAATTCGACCACGCACGAAGGGGGCCTGAATCTCGAAAGCCCTCAGTCGATGCTCAAAGGAGGCGATAGCGGTCCGGCCCTCGTGGCGAGTAAAGCCGCGGAAAGCCTGCTGTTGGAGCGCGCCACAGGTAAAACCGAACCGCTGATGCCGCCGCCGGGCAACAAGGCCAATGCCCAGCCTTTCACAAGCGAAGAGTTGGGCCTCGTCAAGCTGTGGATCGATCAAGGCGCCACCGGCACGGCTTCGACGGCGGAAACGATCGAGTGGCAGCCGCTTCCCAGCGGCGTCAACCCGATCTATGCCGTGGCGATCACCCCCGATGGGCAGTACGCCGCCTGCGGTCGCGCGAACCAGATCTTCCTTTATCACGCACCGACCGGCCGCCTGGTGGGCCGGCTGACCGATCCTGAATTGCTGAAGGCTGGCATTTATCAAAAGCCGGGCGTAGCCGATCTCGACATCGTGCAATCGCTTGCCGTCAGCCCCGACGGAAACACCCTGGCCTCGGGCGGCTATCGCACCATCAAGTTGTGGAGCCGGCCACGCAATGTCCGGCCCTTTACGCTGGAAGCCGTCGCGCCGGAATCGGTCAACGCTGTTGCCGTCAGCCCCGATGGCAAGCTGCTGGCCACCGGCGGCAATGACGGGCAAGTGAAATTGTGGGACGCTGCGGCCGGCGCACCGGCACGCGCGATCATGGCGCACACGGCGCCGGTAACGGGCCTGGTGTTCTCGCCGGACAACAGTCGGCTCTACACCAGTTCGCACGACAAGACGATTCGCGCCTGGCAAGTGGCCGACGGCGCGGCGCTGGGCGGTATCAACACGCCTGCCGCGGTGAACGCGCTTGCGCTTGCGACCGAGGGAGCTCAATTGGCCGCCGGCGGTGCCGACCATTTGATCCGCGTGTGGGATGTCGGCACGGCGACGGGCCAGCAGGTTGCCGAGGCCCCACCGATCGCGACGCTCGCCGGACACGAGCAACCGCTTACTTCGCTAGCCAGCGTGCCGGGCATGCCGGCGCGCATTCTTTCGGGAAGCGCCGACGGTTCGGCGCGATTGTGGAACCTGGCCGACGGCAAGGTGCTGCACAAGCTCGATCATGGTAGCGCCGTGACGGCCGTGGCCGTGCGACCTGATGGGACCCGTTTCGCGACGGCTGGCGCTGGCGGCGTGGCCAAGCTGTGGAACGCCGCGGACGGAAAGATGCTTGCCGAGATGCGTGGCGACGTGGGCTCGCAATTGCAGGTGGCCGCTGTCGAGCGCGCGATCGCCGGCCGGCAGCGCGACGTCGCCTACCTGACGGCCGCGGTCGGTACGGCCGAAAAAGCCGCGACTTCGGAAGCCGAAGGCGTGAAGAAAAGCATGGAAGCCGTAACCGCGGCGGAAAAAGCGCTCGGCGAGAAGACCGAAGCCGCCAAGAAGGCTGAAGAAGAGAAGGTCGCCGCCGACAAAGCCTCGACCGAAGCCGTGGCGGCGGCAAAAGCCGCCGAAGAGGCCAAGGCCGGATCCGACAAAGTGATTGCCGACGCCGAAGCCGCGGCCAAATCGATCATGGAAATGGCCGTGCAGGCAAAAGCCGCCGCCGACGCGGCCCCGCAGAATAAATTCCTGGCCGACGCCAAGGCCGCCGGCGAAAAAGCAACCGCCGAAGCCACGGCGAAGATCGCCAGCGCCAAGGAAGCAAAAGTTGCGAACGAAAAGGCTGTCGCCGAATCGCCTGCCAAGGTAAAAGCCGCCGCGGACGCACTGGCCACCAAAGTGAAAGCCGCCACAGATGCCGAGGCCGCGCGGAAGCAGGCCGAAACGTCGAAGACGGCCGCCGAGCAGGCGGTTGTCGCCGCCAACGCCGCGGCCAAGCGCGCAGCCGACGCTGTCCCGCTCGCGAAGAACGCACAGGCGGCGGGCGAAGCGGCCCTCAAGCAGGCGCAGACCGAACTGGAAACCGCCAGGCAAGCGGCCACGGCCACCGAGCAGCCAATCCGCGCGATTGCCTTTGCACCTGACAATCAGCAGCTGGCCACCGGCGGCGACGATCGCAAGGTTCACTTGTGGAGTGCCGAAACCGGCGTGCCCTTTGAAACCTATGCCGGTCATGCGGCGCCGATTCTCAGCGTGGCCTTTGTCGGCGACGGACGCCTGGTGTCAGGTGCCGCAGACAAAATGGCGGCCGCCTGGGAATTGCATCCGGCCTGGACCTGGCAGCGTACGATCGGCGGGCCAGACAGCCCGCTTCTGGCCGACCGGGTTACCGCGCTCGACTTCAGTCCCGACAGCAAGTTGCTAGCAAGCGGCAGCGGTGAACCGTCGCGCAGCGGCGAGTTGAAGATCTGGAACGTGGCCGACGGGACGCTGGCACGCGACATCCCCGAAGCCCACAGCGACTCGATCTTCGGCGTGGATTTTGCGCCCGACGGTAAGTACCTGGCTTCCTGCGGGGCCGACAAGTTCGTCAAGGTCTTTGACCTGTCGACCGGCAAGCTGGCCAAGTCGTTCGAAGGGCATACCCATCACGTGCTGTCAGTCGCCTGGCAGGCCCAGGGGCGCACGTTGGCCAGCGGAGGCGCGGACAACGTGATCAAGGTCTGGAACTTCGAGACTGGCGAACAGCAACGGACGATCGCCGGCTTTGCCAAGGAGGTGACCGCGGTCGCCTTCATTGGTCCGGGCGACGAAGCCATCTCGTGCGCCGGCGACAAGCTGGTTCGCATGTACCAGGTCGACAACGGGAAGAAGGTCCGCGACTTCGGCGGCGGCTCAGACTATATGTATGCCGCCGCCATCACGCCCGACGGCAAGTTCCTCGTGGCCGGCGGTCAGGATAGCGTGCTGCGGGCCTGGAATGCGGCGGACGCCAAGAGCATCTACACGCTTGACGCGAAACAGCCGTAAGCCTGGACGACGAGCAAGGTGCCGTTTGGCCCGGGCGATCGCGGATTCCCGCGGCGATGTTGACGCGTGCGCCCCGCTAGCAAGTGTGGCGGCAAAATTCACGCATTTACCGCAAACAGCCATCCCGCGGCCATCTAGCGGCGTCAATCTTTTCTCAGATTATCCATTCGACCAAGCCCCGCGCCGGAAGACTTTTTGGGATCGGAAAGGACAGCTTTTCCGTCAAAGTCTTCCTTTCTTACTCAACTGACGCGATAGGCACCGCCGATACTACCGGCACGAACGCCTACAGCGGAGTTCTCCGTTGTACGAGTGCGCGGAACGGTCGTGGACCTTATGTGGATTCCGACGATGTCGATCAGCCGCTTCAAAGCATCACTGCTAGCACTGGCCCTGCAGATGCTGTTGGTATCGTTGGCACTGGGCATCGAGCCCGGTGTCGACCCTTACCCCAACGTGCATCCGCCGGTGCCTCAACAGCCGAGTGGACCTCCGCAGCCGGCGCGTGACCGGCCGGGACCTGGGCCGACGGTCGGGGATGAGCCGCCCAGCGGTATTGATGCTTCGGGGCCCGAGTTTGTCAACATCGCGGACATGGAGGTATTCGCGCCGGCCGACATCAGCACCTATGGAGCGGGAATTGCACCGAACACCGGGTGGTGGCTTTCGTGGGATTATCTGCGCTATACCGTGACCGCACCGCATCGCACCTTGATTGGCAACCCGGATATTGCCACCGGCTACTCGACGGGGTCGTCGGTTTTCTACGGTGCCACGCCCGGCATCTCCTCCGACCGCACGACGGGAGGCAGCATTGCCGGACCGCAATTGGCCCCCATGGACACCGGCTGGATCGGCCAAGGCCCTTCGAACGGCTACCGTTGGGAGGGCGGCTGGATGGACCAGGACCACGGCTTCCTGCTCAGCGCTTTCAAGTTGTACGATAACGACCAGAACGCCTTCGCGAACAATGTGGGTGTACCGTTTTACGCTCCTCCACAGGGCCCCTTGGGCATCTCGCTGTTGCAAGGCTTTGTGGATCCCAACGGCACCGGGCATGACGCGGACCTGAACGGCAACGGCATTTTCGGCCGCTATGGAGCGAACCCGGTGAGCGGTGCCGTACCGTCCAACGCCGGAGCCCCGGATTTCGGCGACTTGGCGACTTTGCCCGTCAACTTCACCTCGTTGATTGCTTACGACCATCGGGCCCTGTGGGGTGCAGAGGCCGACTACGTGTGGCGTCTGCGGCCGGCCTTTCACCCGGTGACCTGGGAAGTGTTGGCCGGTGCGCGCTACTTCCGCTTCGACGAGAGCTTCGCAGTGATCGGCCAGGGCGGCGTGCTGGATTCGAGCTTCTGGAATACCCGTTCGATCAATAACATGGGTGGTGGCCAGATCGGCTTGCGATTTGCCCACAAGCGCAACCGCCTGATGTTCACGAGCGAAGGTCGCTTTGCCGCTTTGGCGAACTGGCAAAACAACCTGCAGCAAGGCGAAATCGCCTCGAACACGGTGGCCGGCGGCGTGTCGACGGTGCAGGGCCGGTCGCTGAATCTGGTCCCCACCGGCTGGAACACGGCCGTGCAGAAGACCGAGTTCTCGCCCTTGGGTGAATTGCGGTTCAACCTGCAATACCAGGTCTTCAACAAGGCCTCGGTCAATGTCGGCTGGACCGGCATCATCGTGGGCAGCGTCGCCCGGCCGGCGGACATGATCAACTACCAGTTGCCGAACATGGGCATCCTGGTGCATGGGAACAACAAGCAGACCGTGTTCATGCAAGGCTTGACGCTGGGCTTCATCTTCAACCGGTAGGCGTCGGCATCGGCCGCGCCGATCAGACCTGTTTGCCGCTCGAACGATGAATGGTGTCGAGCAGCAACCGGATGGCCAGTTGGACAAAGCGAATCGCAGCGACGGCCAGGAAGACGATGGCCCAGGCGAACCAGAAGTGCCGCGCACGGTTGGCGATCGGCAGATGGTTCCAGGCAGCGAAGAACAGGGCCGCCAGCAGCACTGCCCGGAAAACCTCTCGAAGCCCGAATCGAAACGGTCTCATCCCACCCCGATATCCGCTGTGGACGTGCGGCGGGTATGACGCCCTGCCAAAAAGCCTGGCCTGAATGTCAGAGCGTAACCGCTCTTCAGACGGCATCGGCGCTGCGGAGCTTGCGAAGCTCGTCCAACTCGGTCATCAGTCGATGACGCAAGGGACTCTCGCCGCGCAACTCGTCAAGCAGAGCTTCAGCCCGGGCAAAGGCGGATTCGTCGTACTGGCCCTTGAACAGCTTCCGCCAACTGCGGATTACTTCCTGCTCGGTTAGCACGCTGGGCACCTTTTTGGAAAAATGGTCGCTTACGGATGTTGTCCTCGTCGTTCTTGACCCATCCTACTACGGTACGATGGCTGTAACAAGCGCGCCGTATTCACTTGCAATTTGTCATTCACCGGTTGTCGGCACCCCCCGCGGAAAACACTCGTTGCGGATGGTCTGCGCTTGTGTCACACGGCGAACGACGACGCGTTCTCGATGCGTTCTTCCCGCGGCGCGGTCGGCTGCTGACCGACGTATGCGGGATCGAGTTTCATCAATTCCTCGGCCAGCACCTGCACGGTATAGCGAATCTGCTCCTCCGTATGGTTCGAGGTGATGAAGAACCGCAAGCGGGCTGCCTTTTCCTCGACCGCCGGATGAAGGATCGGCTGCACGTTGACGCCGCGCCGGGCCATCGCCTGGGAAGCCTCGAGGCAGTGCAGCGAGTTACCCAGGATCACCGGCACGACCGGTGAATCCTTGCTGTTGCCGGTATTCATCTTCCACGACTTGGCCAGGTTGAGGAACAACTGCGAGCGCTCGCGCAGACGGGCTACGCGTTCGGGCTCGTCTTCCAATAACTGAATGGCCGCGAGAGCCGCTGCCGCATTGCTGGGCGGAATGCCCACGCTGAAAACAAAACCGGGGGCCGTGTACTTCAAGTACTGGATCAGCGCCTGGCTGCCGGCGATGTAACCACCACAACTGCCGAACGCTTTGCTGACCGTACCCATCCACAGGTCGACATCCGACGGATGGACGTCGAAATGCTCACCAATGCCGCGTCCGCGCCGTCCCAGCACGCCCACGGAGTGGGCTTCGTCGATCATGAGGAACGCCTTGTGCCGCTTCTTCACCTCGATCAAGCGCGGCAGGTCCGGGATGTCGCCGTCCATGCTGTACACGCCCTCGGTGGCGATCAGCACACGGCGGTAGTCGCCACGATGTTCTTCCAACAGCCGATCGACGGCGCGCCAGTCGTTGTGCGGGAACGGCCTTCGGCGCGCTCCCGATAGGATCGATCCCTGGACGATGCTGTTGTGAGCCAACGCGTCGTGCAGGATCAAGTCACCGGGACCGAACAGGTGGCCAATGATCGTCTCATTGGTCCCATGACCGCTCACGAGCACGATGGCATCCTCGCTGCCGATCAGATCGGCGATGGCCAACTCGAGATCGCGATGGATCACTTTGTTGCCCGACACCAGTCGGCTGGCCGAGACCGACGTTCCGTAACGATCGATCGCGTCCTTGGCCGCCTTGGCGACCGTCGGATCGCCCGACATGCCAATGTAATTGAAGCTCGAAAAATTGATCAGCTCGCGTCCGCCGATCACGGTCGTGTCGGTGGCGACTTGCTCGTGCAGGTGGAAGAACGGATTCGCCAGCCCGGACTCGTTCAACATGTCCAGGCTCTGCTTGAGCTGGGCGATTTCGGGGAACTTGTCGAAGTTGTAGTTCTCGGCAGGAATCTCGCTCGTCTCGAGATGCTGCGCCTTCTTCTGGCCGCTGCCCAGGTAGCTTTCGACCGCCTCGAGAACTTGCCGGCAGGTTTCCAGCTCGGGCATGACATCCTCGGGGAAGCGTCCGCCGAATCGCTCTTCGAGCGAGGCGAGGATTTCCATGCGTTCGAGCGAATCGAGTCCCATATCCGCGATGGTCGAATCGAGCGTCAGGTTCCCGGCGCGATCCTTGGCAATGCGGCGCACTTCGTCGAGAACGACACTCTCTTTTTCCGCTTTGGAGATCGCCGAAGAATGACCGTTGCCGGCCCCATTACCGTTTGTCCCGTTGCCGCCAGCGCCGTTTCCGCTTGTGCCGTTTCCGCTTGTGCCATTGCCACCTGTGGCACTTTGAGCCCCGCCACGCGCGGCGGGGCTGGCGGCCGATCGGGGCAACTCATTGCCCGCGCCGGCGCCTTGGCGATTGTCGTTGTCATGCGTGGTGGAGTGGCGGCGCTGCTTGAGCGTCGCCCGGCCGCTGTGCCGGCTCGTCAAAAGCAGATTCGGTTCCACGATCGTCTCGTCACGCGACTGCGAATCCCAGCGTGCCACGGCGTCGAGCTCGTCGGTCAAGAATGCCGCCCGGCAAGCATGACGCTGAATCTTGCCGCTCGAGGTCTTGGGAATCGCTCCCGACTTCAACAACACGATCGAATCGGCCATAAGCTCGTGCTCGCGCGAGATCTCGCGACGAATGGCCTCGATAATGGCGTCGGCCTGGGACCGCGCACTCCGCTCGACTTCGGCCACGATGATCAACCGCGTCACTTCGTCGTCGTCGGTCGTGACCGCCGCCACGCAACTGGGGCGAACCGCGGCGTGTGCCTTTTCGACGGTCAGCTCGATATCGTGCGGATAGTGATTCAGCCCGCGAATGATGATCAGGTCTTTCAAACGGCCGGTGATGAACAATTCGCCGCGATCGAGAAAGCCGAGGTCACCGGTGCGCAGGAACGGTCCCTCGCCGGTGTCGGCGAGCTGGGCGCGGAAGACGTGCCCGGTCTCTTCGGGACGATTCCAATATCCTTGGGCGACGCTGCCCCCTTTCACCCATACCTCGCCGATCGTGCCGTCGGCACAGGTACGAATCGTTTCAGGATCGACGATGGCGATTTGCTGGCCGATCGCGTTTTCGCCGGAGCCGACCAGGCGGCGACCTGCGCCACCGCCGGGCATGGCATGCCCTGTCTCGAGGTGATCGGGCAGATAATCGCGGACGACGGGCGCGGCATCTTTGTAGCCGCCCGTAACGATCAACGTGGCCTCGGCCAAACCGTAGCAAGGGTAGAAGGCCTCGCGCCGGAAACCGCACGGCTCGAACGCTTCACAAAAGCGATCGATCGTTTCGGCACGCACCGGCTCGGCGCCGTTAAACGCCAGCGTCCACTGGCTGAGGTCCAGTTCGGCGCGCTGTTCAGGCGTGGTTTTACGCACGCACAAATCGTAGGCGAAATTCGGTCCGCCGCTGATCGTGGCCCGATACTTCGAGATCGCTTGCAGCCAGCGAATGGGCCGCTGCAAAAAGGCAACCGGCGACATCAATACGTTCGGCCGGGCGATGAACATGGGCTGCAAAATGCCGCCGATCAGCCCCATGTCGTGATAACTGGGCAACCAGAACACGCCACGGCCGGTGCGCTGGCTCTGCTCGAACAAATGCTTGATGACCCCCGAATTGTGGACCAGGTTGCCGTGCGTCAGCATGACGCCCTTGGGCCGGCCGGTCGAACCCGAGGTGTATTGCAGAAAGGCGAGCGTGCCGGTGCCGATGTCGGGGTATTCCCAATTCGCTTCGATGCCGGCGTGCGATTGATCGGTAGCGCGCCAGCGCACTCGCAACAAGTCGCGGCTCGCGCCCAGCAACGGTTGCACGCGCTCGAGCACGGCGCCTGTCGTCAATGCGACGCGGGCATCACAATCGGCCGCAATGGCCTGAATGCGCCCCAGCGAACGATTCATGCGGGGCGGGTACGCCGGCACGGCCACCACGCCCGCGTACAGGCAGCCAAAAAAGGCCGCAATGAACTCCAATCCGGGCGGGTACAAGAGCAAGGCACGCTGACCCTGCAAGCCGTACGCTTGCAACCAGGCGGCGATTCCCCGTGCCTGCCGATCCAACTCGGCGTAAGTCATCGAGATTTCTTCGTTTTCGCCGTCCACCAGATAGGCAAATGCCTGCTCATCCCCTTTATGAGCGGCCAGGTGCCGGAGCAGATCCACGAGGTTCGGCGGCCCAAAGAACAATCCACGAGTTTGATCAGACACTGATTGGACTCCCCGCATTACAATAGGCAGATTGCGTCAACACGACGGCGGAAAACCCCGCGAGGGATTGGTAGCGCGCTCACTCGTCGCCCGCATCGGCCAGCGATCACGGCCAAAGCCGGCTGGCTCTACCACGATCGTTGGTCGGCCCGCGCAGACGGGCACGTACTCTCTATCCATGAAAGTGGGCGGATTATGGGTGAGGGGACGCCGTTCGGCAGCGATGCAGGTAGGAATAACGCCAAGAAGTATCCGTTCTTAGCAATCGCTCCGAACCCTAGCTAGCGACCGCTTCGCGATTGCTCGACAGATCCCGCGATCCGCGAGCCCCATCGCAAAATTCAACTAGCTAACCGTCAGAAAAAGAGTACCACGTTGGGGATGGGTATTCAAACAACTTTCCCCCAGCAAGCACGCCTAAACCCAAGCGCTGCACGGCCAACTCGGAAAATGAAGACCTCACCGAATGGCGTGCAGACTCTTCGAGGCGATAATACTTCATCAGATCAGCTTATTTTACGTATCTTGACAAAAGCCCGCGTGGGGGATCAGGCCACCAGAAAGCACCAATTCCGCCCCGCGCCGCACGGCCAATCCAAGGAGTCTGGCGAACGTATATCTTTCACAGTTCGGGGGAACGGCATCGCGATCGAATCATTACAAGGGGCCCCGGAAGTTCGAAGTCTGGTTGCTCAAAGCCCACAGGCCGTTTCGTAACCATGATCCAAGGAAACAAATGAATCCCAAGGCGACTTGGATTTCCGTCGTTGCCGTTCTGGTCGCGGTTAGCTCCGTGCGCGCCGCGGAGGATCACTGGCCACAGTTTCGCGGGCCAGCCGCGCTGGGCACGGCCGATAACGCCGATCTGCCCGATACCTGGAGCGCCACGGAGAACGTCGCGTGGAAACACGACATTCCAGGCCGCGGCTGGTCGTCGCCAATCGTGTGGGGAAACCGTGTCTTCGTGACGACGGTGACCAATGACGAAGATTTAAAGGACAAGGATCGGAAACGCGGACTCTATCTCGGCGGCAATCGCAATGAACCACCTAAGAACGTTCATGAGTGGCGCGTGCAGTGCCTCGATCTCGACGACGGCAAACTCTTGTGGGAACAAGTCGCGCATAAAGGCGTGCCGCCCGAGAGTTCGCATTTGAAAAACAGCTACGCCTCGGAAACCCCCGTCACCGATGGCGAGCGCGTGTACGTCTACTTCGGCAACCTGGGCGTCTTCTGCTACTCGCTGGACGGCAAACCGCTCTGGTCGCGCACGCTCGGCGCCTTCAGAACGGCCGCCGGCTGGGGCACCGGCGGGTCGCCGACGCTGCATCGCGATCGCTTATACGTTCTGAACGACAACGAAGATCAATCGTTCCTACTGGCGCTCGATACGAAAACCGGCGCCGACGTGTGGCGCACCGAACGACCCGAAAAGAGCAGTTGGTCGACTCCTTACGTCTGGGAGAACGGCAAGCGAACGGAAATCGTCGTCTCCGGCTCGGGCGCCGTGCGCTCCTACGATCTCGACGGCAAACCGCTGTGGGAACTCGGCGACATGTCAGGCAACGCCATTCCCACGCCCATGGCAGGACCGAATCTGCTGTACGTCAGTTCGGGCTATTTCATGGGCAATAAGAAACCGATCATGGCCGTGCGCCCGGGCGCCAGCGGCGACATCACGCTCGGCGCCAATGAGACGAGCAACGATTTCGTCGCCTGGTGCCAGCGCAAGGCCGCTCCGTACAACCCCTCGATCCTGCTCTACAAGGGATTGATTTATTCCGTGACCGACCTGGGGCTGACCTCGTGCTTCGACGCGCAGAGCGGCGCCACGATCTACGAGAAGAAGCGACTGCCGAACGCCAAAGCCGTGACGGCATCGCCCTGGGCGTACAACGGTCATGTTTTCTGCTTGAGCGAATATGGCGAGACGTTCGTGATCAAGGCCGGACCCGATTTCGAAGTCGTTCGCACGAATTCTTTGGCGGACGACGACATGTGCCTGGCCACGCCGGCGATCGTTGGCGACAAGCTGCTCGTGCGCAGCGATCGGCGCCTGTACGCGATTCAGAATCTCAAGAAGTGAGCCCGCACGTACCAACCCGAGGCGCCAGCGAGGGTGGATTGGCACTGAACTCCTCGTTCGCGCTTCGGGCTGGTGTTCCACCCAACGTGCTCGATACGGACTGAGGATGGCGCATGGATGAGTGGAGGGACGTTAGAACTCAGGCGGACGCGAACGTCCTCTTAGAAGTATTTGGACGTTTTCACGACTCTTGCATTCGTGAAGCGCATCTTACAGCAGGGCACTGGGTTTCTTCGGACCTCTGCATGTCGTGTCCGCCCTCCCTCGACAACAAAATTCAGTTTTTGGTTCAGCGACAATTCAAGAATCCCTCGGCCATAGAATTGCAATTTGACGAGGTCACCCGATTCAACTTCGTTCCAACGCCCGAAGGCTCGGACTCCATAATCTTGGAGGCGACGCTTCTGGTGCAGGATGCCAATATCTTTTGGTCGGTCCAAGGCGATTGGAACCCCGACCGTGCCAACAGAGATGAAGGTACGTGGGTATCCGCCAAGAAACTTCGTTGGCGCGCCGTTGATTGGCTTGGCGAGGAGCTTCGCTACGGACCGAAGCCATATGAGTGACCGCTCAGAAAAAATCGCCGCGGATTCAGAATCTCAAGGGTAAGCGAGCTCGCCTATACTAGCCCGAAGCGCCAGCGAGGGTGATGTACCGTGACGCTTGAATCCCTCGCTGGCGCTTCGGGCTGGTATTCCGCTTCATGTTTTTCGGCCGGGCGCTCCCACACGCTTGCGCAATTTTCCAACGGCTCTCATCCGGAGCGATCGCTTATGCGAGGAATCGAAGTACCGCTCGGACAGGACGATGAAAAGGCACGGACACTCATGCTGTCAAGCTTGACGATTTGTGCCCACAACCACATCATTTCGCGAATGCTCTTGGAACGGTTTGCAGGTGCCAAGGGCCCGTACACAGCAATCGTTGGGGACTGGTACAACCTCAGCGCAATGAGGCATTATGACTCGACCGTGCAACCAGCAGCTACCCCACTGCCCGCACATCGGACCCATCGAGTACTCGTGTACTTTGTTCGGCGCTACCTTGACGAAACAAAAGATGCGGTTGTGGTGTCCGAAAATTGGGCCGCAGAACGTGCGGATAATTGGTTGTGTCCACCGCCGCGGCTTGCATTTCTGGGAGACAACGAGGTCTACCATATTCTGACGCCGGAAGTTTCCGATCCAGAATTGATCGAGGACTCAATTACTAGCAGACATCATTGGCAAACCGGCGTGTGTTCGTCATCAACACGTGTGCCGACTGGTGACGACGTTACGATTGAATGGGTCGGGGAAATAGTCGCTAATGCGCGGCACATCTTTGTGCCGGCGTTTGACGGAAGCGGATACTTGGTTTGGTCGCCAGAGGCTTGAGCGAACGCTGGCCTAGAAAAAATCGCCGCGATTGGCGATCCATTCGATGCCCGCGGCGCGCAAGTGGTCCACTTCGTTGATCGTGAGCAGCTTCGGTTCGTGCTTCCATATCAGCCGACTGACTGAAGCGTTGTAGAGCGTGAACGGATTGCGCCCGGCGGGAACTTCCAGCAACGATTTGAACGCCGCCGCCAATAATCCGCCGTGCGACACGACGGCCACTTCCTCGTGTCCCGCGGCGCGAATCTCGTCGAACGCCGCGCGGGCGCGCACCATCAGATCGCGACGGCTTTCGCCACCCGGCAATCGATAATCGGGATCCGAAGCGCGCCACGCGGCGGTTACTTCCGGGTGCCGGTCGGCAATCTCGTGGTGCAACAGCTCTTGCAGGATGCCGACGTTGATTTCCATGAGGCGGGCATCGGGCGTCACAGCGATTCTCAGCTCGCGGCCCACTGCTTCGGCCGTTTGCAGGGCCCGCGGCAACGGGCTGGCGTAGATCGCCGTGATCGCATGCGCGTGCATCGCTTCGGCCAGCGCTTCGGCCTGACGCAATCCTAGGGGCGACAGTGGCGTGGCCGATTGCCCCTGCAATCGCCCTTCGGCGTTGTAGCAGCTTTCGCCGTGGCGAATGCAGTAGAAGATCATTGCTTGCGGGCTCGATCAAGGTGCATGTGGCGCGCAGAGTTTCCCATCTTTAACGAGCGAAGAGCGCGCGAGCAAGCGGCGCGGGAACGGCGTCGTGACAACGGTCGATCGCTGCCACAGCGGATTGGCTAGCGCGGCTGCGTGGGGCGATGCGCCAACACGGCGTCTTCACGGCCGTCGTAGTGAGGTAGCACCTGGCTCATGCCGCAGTTTTCGATCGTGTCGACGCACGTTGGTGACAAGCCGCACAGTCGCATGACGCCACCATGAGCGTCGAGACGGTCACGCAATTCGCCAAGCTCGTCGACTTCGACCTGCGTAAGGCGCTGTACGTCGTCGCATTCCAGCACGATGCGATAGACGAAATGCTGCTCGGCCAGATTCCAAATGCTGTCGGCCAGGGTGGGCGCGCCGCCCTTTGCTTTCGGCGCGGCGTTCAATCGAATGAAGAGCCAGCCCGGCCCGCGCTCGACACCGTGAATCCAACCGTTCGCCACGTCGATCATGGCCGTGACTCCTTTATACGACCGAGGACCGAAACCCCCACAAATTGTTGGTGCAACGACAATCATATCCATGCCGCAAAACGTGGCAACTAAGTTGCTATCGAGCGCGCAGCCAACGGGCGGCAGGCCCTTGTAGCCGCTAGCAAAAATACGATACTACGGTGGCTGATAACCAGCCCTGCTTGCTAGCGGGCACCACGCCGTCCCTGTTACCAACCTACGACCCACACAAGAAGCCCCTCGGAGGAATCTACGATGTCGCGAACCGGAGCCGTAACGTTCAAAGGGAATCCGATGACGCTCGTCGGGAACGAGGTCAAGGTCGGTCAGGCTGCGCCCGAGTTCACGATGCATCGCTTCGCCGACGGTGCGTTGCAGAAGGTGACGCTAGCGGATTTGAAGGGCAAGCCGACGATCATCAGTGTCGTTCCCTCGCTCGACACGCCGGTATGCCAGAAGCAGACCAGGACGTTCAACCAGGATTTGGGCGCCCTCGGCGACAAGATCAACGCGTTGACCGTGAGCCTGGACCTGCCGTTTGCGCAGAATCGCTTTTGCGGCGCCGAGGGAATCACGAACATCAAGAGCGTGAGCGACTATCAAGACCGCACTTTCGGCCGCAATTGGGGGATGCTCATCGACGAGCTGAAGATCCTCGCCCGCGGCACCTTCGTACTCGATAAGGACGGCAAGGTCGTGTATGCCGAGACGGTCAAAGAAGTGGCTCAAGAGCCCAACTACGAGGCGGCGCTCAGCGCTCTGAAAGCGCAGCTGTAACGAGCGGCCGCCGGTACGGCGAAGCGTCGGGCGCAGGTCGCTGCCGCCTGACGAGCGGCGAACCTTGAAGGGAGCTGCGCGCCAGGGGCTAAGTGTCCAGCTCAGTCCCCATTGGTGGTATAAAGACCAGAGCGCTCACTTGCTGCGCTAGCTGGGGGGTGAACTGCCGCGCGGATGTTAATATGGGTAATTTGATTCGCGAATTGAGTGATCAGATTCCGTTCTCCGCGGCCTCAATCTCAACGCGAGCGTGATCTTTTTCCAAGCGCGCTCGCGATAGCAGGCTCGAAGCAAATTGGTGTTAGAATTTGGTGGCTTTTTCGGGTCTGGCTTGAGATAATTGTGCCGATCGAGGGTTCTGCCGCATCATAGACGTCGTAGCCTCAGCAGCCGGCGCGCGCTTTTAACTGCGCGTTCGCGACACGAACCACCCCTAGGGTAACGGCCAGGCGCGGTCCTAAGCGCCCCGTCCTGAGCACCCACCACCCAGCCTCAGCTTGTAGGAGTTTTTGCATTGTACGACGCACTGTTGGACGATTTGGAGGATGATCGCACGCCCAACACGGACGAAGCCGTGGAGCTCGCCGACAAAACCGTGGAGACCGACGACGAGGTCCCCGATGATGTCGCCTGCGAGCTCGATGTCGACGAAGATGGTGAGGCCAAAGCAGAGGATCTGCTGATAGCGGTGGGCGAAGACCACGAGTCGTGGTCCGATGACCCTGTGCGCATGTATTTGACGCAGATGGGCGAGATTCCGCTGCTCACCCGGCAGCAAGAAATCTCGCTCGCCAAAGAAATCGAAATCACCCGCGCACGCTTCCGCCGCAAGCTGCTGGAATGCGATTACGTCATTCAGTATGCGGTCAAGGTGCTGAAGCGCGTGTATCTGGGCGAATTGCCCTTTGATCGCACCGTGCAAGTCTCGGTGACCGATCGTTTGGAAAAAGACCAGATTCTCGGCCGCTTTCCCCACAATCTGAAGACGGTCGAAACGCTCCTGGCACGCAACAAGCGAGATTATGGCCTGGCCACCAGGAAGTCGTTGCGCATGAGCGAGCGTCGCGAGGCGTGGCGCCGTCTGGGGCGCCGTCGCCTGCGGGCTGTGCGCCTGGTCGAAGAGCTTGGTTTGCGCACACAGCGCATCGAGTCGAGCATCAAGACCCTGGAAGAGTTCAGCCGCCGCGCCGATGAGCTGAAGGCCCAGATCGAAGCCAGCCGCAAGGCGCGCCAGCCCGCCTCCGAACGGCAGCAGATCATCGAGGACTTCCGCTCGATCCTGCGGGCTACGCAGGAATCGCCGACCAGTCTGCGGCGCCGCGTCGCTTATCTGAAGACCGTCTACTCGCAATATCAGCGGGCCAAGCGGGGACTCTCCGAAGGCAACCTCCGCCTGGTCGTGTCGATCGCCAAGAAGTATCGCAACCGCGGCTTGAGCTTCCTGGATCTGATCCAGGAAGGGAACGCCGGCCTGATGCGGGCGGTCGACAAGTTCGAGTACCGCCGCGGCTTCAAATTCTGCACGTACGCCACGTGGTGGATTCGCCAGGCGATCACCCGCGCCGTGGCCGATCAAAGCCGCACGATTCGCATTCCCGTACACATGGTCGAGACCATGTCCAAGGTGCGCAACGTGTCGCGGCAACTGCTGCAGGAGCTGGGGCGCGAGCCGACGATCGAAGAGACCGCCAAGGCCGCCGGCACCGCCGTCGACGAAGCGCGGCGCGTGATGGCCATGAGCCGTTACCCGATCAGCCTCGATCGCCCGGTAGGCAACAGCGAAGACAGCCACTTCGGCGACCTGCTTCCCGACTCGGGCGTCGAAAGCCCGGCGATCGGCGCCGCGCAAGAGATGCTTCGCGGCCGCATCAACAAGGTCTTGAAGACGCTCAGCTATCGCGAGCGCGAGATCATCAAGCTCCGTTACGGCCTCGGCGACGGCTACAGCTATACGCTGGAAGAAGTCGGCCACATCTTCAAGGTGACGCGCGAGCGTATTCGCCAAATCGAGGCCAAGGCCGTCCGCAAGCTGCAGCAACCCAGCCGCAGCCAGGAATTGGCCGGGTTCCTCGATTAGTTCTTTGAACGGCCGCACGGCCGAAACAGATGAAAAAATTCTTCGGGCCGGACAGTGCAAGCTGTCCGGCTCTTTTCATTGCGCCGCAAGGAGCCAGGAGTTCGGTGCTGACCGAGGACGTGCCGACCGCCCTCACACGAGATTCTCACAATCTGCTGATCGTTTTCAAACAGGCACCTACTATAGTCGCCGCACATCCTTGGCGATCGTCACCCTCGATTTTGCCATTGGATATGGTGGCCGGACGTCGAGCTTTGGCTTCCCGCCTGGCACCTTGTGCGATGCACCTCGCGGTGGGGAGCCGCACCAGGCTCGGCCCTCTTGCCCCATGTCCCTTCGCGCTGCCACCAGGCCAACTTGCGATTGGCCTGGTGGCTTTTTTGTTTGGTCGCCACCATTCTCGGCGATCCCAGACTTTCCGATTCTTGTCCTGGGGCTAGCATGGCGCCATCCATCGGCACGCTTGACCCGGTCCGATAAATGCCCCATCGTGGTCGGCGGGGGATCGCGGGAAAGTCAGGGCACCGCACGATCAATCTAGGGGGAGGACGTCATGCGCGTGAAACAACATTTCGGCGCCGCGCTTGTCATGGCGCTGGTCCCGGCCACGCTCGTCTCGGCACAGCACGCCGCGGAGGAAGAACGCGAAAAGTTCGTCATCATCGAGGGGCTTGGCGATCATCACCATCAGATCACGACCGCCGCGCCGCAGTCGCAACGATTTTTCGACCAAGGGCTGCGGCTGCTCTACGCCTTCAATCACAGCGAGGCGATCCGCGCCTTCCGCGCCGTCGAGGACGTCGATCCGCACTGCGCCATGGCCCAATGGGGTATCGCTTATGCGCTGGGGCCAAACTACAACCTGCCGGCCGAACCCGAGCGCGATAAGGAGGCCTTCGCGGCTTTAGAAAAAGCGCAGCGCTACGCCCGGCACGCCACGCCGCCTGAACAGGATTACATCGCCGCGCTCGCCAAACGTTACGCCCCCGATCCCGATACGGCCGATCGCGAGGCGCTCAATCAGGCCTATGCCGACGCCATGCGCGAGCTGACGAAAAAATACCCCGACGATATGGACGCACTCACGCTTTATGCCGAGGCGCTCATGGATCTGCGCCCCTGGGAACTGTGGGCGCGCGATGGCCGTCCGCAGCCGGGCACGGAAGAGATCGTCGCCACACTCGAAAAAGTCCTGGCGAAGGAGCCCAATCATCCTGGCGCCAATCATTTTTATATTCATGCCGTCGAAGCCTCGCCCTATCCCGAGCGCGGGCTGGCCAGCGCCGATCGGTTGCCAGGTATCATGCCCGGCGCGGGGCACATGGTCCACATGCCGGCGCACATCTATCTGCGCCTTGGCCGGTATGAAGCCGCCGCCGACAACAATCGCCGCGCCGTCACGGCCGATCGGGCCTATATCGCCAAGTGCAAGCCCGAGGGCATTTACCCCATGATGTACTATCCGCACAACATCCATTTCCTGTGGTCGTCGTTGTGCGTACTCGGGCATCGTGCCGAATCGTTGGCCGCGGCCGACGAGATCGGGGCACTCATGTCCGACGATCTCGTGCGACAGATGCCGATGATCGAAGGCTTCGTCCCTACTCGGCTGTTCACGCTCGTACAGTTCGGTATGTGGGATGAGGTCTTGAACGCACCGGCGCCGTCCGCGGACTTTTTCTATGCGACGTCGATGCGTCACTACGGGCGCGGCCTGGCCTTCGTGCATCAAAAGAAGCTCGACAACGCCCAGCAAGAACTGAAGTCGCTGCGTGAAGTGCAGGCCACGATTCCCGAAGAGAGTGTGGCTGGCCGGCACCCGATGGTGAAGCTCGTGGCCATCGCTGGCGACATCCTCGAAGGCAAACTGGCCGCCGCGCGAGGAAAAACGGCCGAGGCGGTCGCTAGCCTCGAGCGCGCCGTCGCCGCTCAAGATGAACTGCAATACGACGAGCCACCGCCGTGGTTCTATCCGATCCGGCAATCCTTGGGCGCGGTCCTCTTGGCCGCCGGTCGAGCGAAAGAGGCCGAGGCCGTCTATCGGGCCGACCTTAAAGAGCATCCTGAGAACGGCCGATCGCTGTTCGGCCTCGCGGCCAGCCTGAAAGCTCAGAACTCCCCGCAGGCGAAGGACGCGCAAGACCGCTTTGAAAAAGCATGGTCCTCGGCGGACGTGCGCTTGCAATCGTCGGAGTACTGACGAGCGCGGTGCTCTACGCGGGCGACAGGGCGGTCATTCGTGCGCGCGCCGTATCCGCGGCGCAAAAATCGGCCCTTCGTCCGACCCCGAGTCGGGCAAAGGGCCTCGTCGCCGGCACACAGGTGGGACGCTTTAGCGCCGGTGGCTGAAGTTTGCCAATTTCATGTGGCGCGTCGCGCTATGGGAAGATCGGGCTACGTGTCGGTTTGATGTCGGCGTAGCCTTGTGCTTGCCAGTCGGGTGCTTGTGGTGGGCACCGCCAGCCTTTTTCGCGGCGGTGCCTGCGTTGGTTGTTGCCGCGGCTGTTCCCTTCGCCGGGGCATTGGTCACCGCCGCAGCCGTCCCGGCCGGCATCTGTCCATTACCACTCCACGTACGATGGTTGCCGGTGTGCGTCCGCCCGTACCCGGCGCGATGGAATTGCCTGTTGCGCCAGGACGTGCCGCGCGTGGCCATGGGGCGGTTGCCCATCAGGTATCGGCTCGTGATTTTTCGCATGTTGCGCTGGGGGGCCGTGGCTTTGGGCGTGGCCGTTGGCGTCTTCGTCGTCGGCGTCGTGGCGTCCTGAGCCATGGCCACCAGAGGCACAAGCGCCGACAGAATCAGTGCCGCGGCAAACCTCTTGGCAAACGAGTTTCTCATGACTTGCTCCCTCGCACTTGATTGGCCGTCGCGTGAGTTTTCCGTGGCGCTCGCTTGCGCCGCGACTGGACCCACCACCCTGTGTCGAAACAAGCGGCCGCGTGCTGCGACGGTCAATTGTGGATCGTGCCGTGCCGCTCTGTTACCTGGAAGTTCCTACGGATCGCGCGGCGATCAGGGTGTGGTTACATTTCCGTCACTGGCCCCGCCTTGCAGTTCCGTTAGCCGCGTGCCAGCACGGTTGGGGTTTTCAACCCATATCGAGAATGGCGCACTCTGTAGCCGGGGTCTGCGACCCCGGAAGCCGCGCCCGGAAATCCCGGCCTCACAGAGGCCGCCCACAGTTCGTAGGGTGCACTGTGTGCACCATGAAGCCTGGGCTTGCCGCCGACATTGCCACGGCCGGTACCCGGCCGCTTGAATTCCCTCGAAACTCGCGTAAGGTACGCTTGGCTAGTGGGCCCCGAGCCCTACGGGGGCCTCCATTACCAGGGCACATTCATCCCACAGCGATATCCACCATGATGTTCGATCGATTCTGGCGACGACTTGTACTGGGCCCGACGTTCGTCTCCGTGTTCTTGGGGATCACGATGATCAACTCCGCTACGAAAACCGGCGCCGCGGAAGCCGCCGCTGCCACGGGCAACGAACTGGCCAAGAAGTTCATTACCTATCACGAGCGCGAGGTGCGGCCGCTCGACATTGCCGTCGGAAAGGCCTGGTGGACCGCCAACACCACGGGCCGCGACGAAGATTTCGCGGCCAAGGTCGAAGCGCAGAACAAGCTCGATCACGCCCTGGCCAGCGCCGATCGCTTCGCCGAGTTGAAAGCCGCCAAGGCGGCTCAGATCACTGATCCCCTGCTGCGGCGGCAGATCGACATCCTGTATCTCATCTATCTCGAGAAGCAGGTCGATCCGGGGCTCCTTCAGCGGATCACGGCCAAGTCGAACGACATCGAAAAAGCGTTCAACGTCTTTCGTGCCAAGGTCGGCGAGCGGCAACTCGTCGACAGCGAAGTCCGCAAGGTCCTCAAGGAATCAAAAGACTCCGCCGAGCGGCAGCGCGTGTGGGAAGCCAGCAAGCAGGTGGGCCGCGCCGTCGAGGCCGATCTGCGCCAGCTCGTGCTGTTGCGCAATGAAGCAGCGAAGAAGCTGGGCTTCAAGGACTATCACGCCATGCAATTGACCTTGAACGAGCAGAGCCAGGACGAGGTGCTCAAGCTGTTCGACAAGCTCGACGACCTCACGCGCGGGCCCTTCGCCGCGGCCAAGCAAGAAATCGACGCGTCGCTGTCGTTGAACTACGGCATCGACGTCGATGAGCTGCGTCCCTGGCACTACCACGATCCGTTCTTCCAGGAAAGTCCGGCGATCTTTACCGTCAGCCTCGATTCGCCGTTCGCCAGCGCCGACATTTTGAAATTGTGCCGCACGTTCTACGCCGCCATCGGCCTTCCGATCGACGACGTGATCGAGCGCAGCGACCTGTACGAGAAGCCGGGCAAAAGCCCGCACGCCTTCTGCACCGACATCGATCGCGAGGGGGACGTCCGCGTGCTGGCCAACATCGTGCCCAACGAATACTGGATGGGCACGATGCTGCACGAACTAGGCCATTCGGTCTACAGCAGCAAGAACATCCCCGAGAGCGTCCCTTACGTGCTGCGCACCGACGCCCACATCCTGTGTACCGAAGGCGTGGCGATGATGTTCGAGCGGTTCTCGAAGAATGGCGACTGGCTTGTGAAGATGGGCGTCGGCATGCCCGACCCGGCCAAGTACACCGAGACGGGCATGAAGATGCGGCGCAATCAGCTCTTGATCTTCTCGCGTTGGTGCCAGGTGATGCTGCGTTTCGAAAAGAGCATGTACGCCGATCCGCAGCAGGACCTGAACAAGCTGTGGTGGGACCTGGTCGAGAAGTATCAATTGCTCAAGCGCCCGAGCGGCCGCAACGAGCCTGACTTCGCCAGCAAGATCCACGTCGTGTCGGCGCCGGCCTACTACCACAACTACATGATGGGGCAGTTGTTCGCCTGCCAGGTACACAGCGCCATCTGTCGCGACGTGCTGAAGACCGACAACCCAGCCCGGGCCTTCTACACCGACAACAAACAGGTGGGCGAGTTCATGCGCACCCGCGTCTTCGCCCCTGGCCGCAGCCTGCCTTGGAACGAGCTGACGAAACACGCCACCGGGGAAGAGCTGAACCCGAATGCGTTTGCGGCCGAGTTTGGAGGGAAGTAGGGGCGCGACAAGCTGTCGAACGGGCGTCGTCTGTCGGAGGTTCTATTCAGCGTCCCATCCAGGCGGCCAAGGTGGCATCGAGCCACTACGAAAATTCGCAATCTCCGCCTCCGGAAAAAGCCCCACCAGTCTATCGAACTCTTCGTCCTTAAGATTGTGGCAGTGGATGCTCCCGACCCCGGGTTCCCCAAATATCCATAGGCCCGACGGAGCCTTACGTGCGTCCATAAATCCCGGGACGTCCATCGATCGGATTTCATATCGAGCAAACGCGTCACGACGCTGACGAATCCAGCTCAATTCGTAGGCTAGCCAACAACTCAAGACTGTGATGATGGCGAGCACTGTTCGAATCGAGAACTGAAGCGAACGTCGGCGGGTGGTCGGCGTCTCGGACATGACTTCATCTTACCGGCGGGGCCGCTCTTCCTCATCATTTCCTCACATTCGGCGGGTAGGCTGCGTGATTCGAGCCGGTGCCGCGGGGCCCTGGGCGAAGTTTTTCTGACGTGATTTATCGCGGGTAACCGCGGACACGACGCGCGATGGCCGGAACGACTGCCATTCTACCGCCGCAAGGCGCTGGCAGGATTGATTTACCTGCTGCTGTCCGGCCTGCGCGCTCGGCGTGGATCGTGTCGTCAGCGTTCGACCTCTTATTCTTCGCGAACGCCTGGTGGCTGGTGGCGCTACTGCCCGGCTTCTTGAGTGCCGAGCGGACGCCGCATCTCGAGTTCTGGCAGATTTATTTTTTGACCACGCCGCACCGCTGGATCACGTTGTTCCTGGTCGCGGCCGATCCGGATCGCCGCGCCGGGCGGAACGGACTCTTTGCGTTGATCGCGATCGTTACGCTGGCCGTCGTCGTGGCGGTGCGATTCGGTACGGGCGGATTCTTGTGCCTGCTGCTCGTGGATTACGTGTGGAATTCGTGGCACTTCGCGGCGCAGCACGCCGGCATCTTGCGGATGTACGCGCGCAAGACTCCGGATGCCTGGCCGCGGCTCGAAACGTGGGGGCTGCGCTCGATAGTGTTCTACACGAGCTTGCGCCTCGCCGGCTGGTCGACCGGCTGGACCGAGGATTGGCCGGCAGCACAGAGCATCCTCGCGGTGCTTGATGTCGCGATGACTTTGCCAGTGCTGACTTTGCTCGCCGTGGAACTTGCGAGCCGGCCCTGGGCGCGGCCAGGCAAGATCGCTTACCTGTCGAGCGTGGCCGCGCTATACCTCGCACTCTTGGCGTCCGTCGCGCTTGGCGAAACGACGCTCGTCTTGTCGCTGACCACGGCGGCGGCCGCGTTTCATGCCATCGAATACCTGGCCGTAGTGACCCACTACGCCCAGCGCCGCCGCACCCAAGGCTCGGCTGGCCTGATGCGCACGATGGCCGCGTCATGGGGTCTGATCCTCGCCGGCTACATCGTCGTCCTGGGACTGGTGGCGAACTTCGCCGACGCCTTCTGGCCGGAATTCTGGATCGGCATCAACCTGTGGGCCGCCGGACTGCACTACGCGTACGACGGATTGATCTGGAAACTGCGCACGCCACAAACCGCTGCGATCTTGAACGTCGAATTGCCGGGCAGCGCGCCCGTGTTGCAACCGCCCGGCTTGACGTCGCGCAAGGAGAGCCTTGCCCCGAGGCCCGAGCCCGTCGCGGTCGAGACTGTCTAAACCAATGCAGACCATCAATCCAACAGCCCGAGGCGCGATTCCAGCCCAGATCGCCGGCTACGCGGCCGCGGCGGGCGTGTCGTGGCACGCGCTCGGCGGCGCGATCGCCGATTCGGCAGCAGCGCCTCTTTTCGGCTGGCAGCGGCTGATCGTCGTCCACGTCTTGCTGGCACTACCACTGGCCGTCTTCGTCGCGGTGATCGTACGAAATTGCGTCGCCACGGCGCGGCCGCTGACACTCGCCCTGGCCGCCGCCGCGATCGGTCTCGCCGCTACCTTCGTCATGGCCCTGATCGTGCCGTTCATCGGTAACATCGTCGAAAGCGGCAGCCCGGGCGCGTGGATCCTGGCGCCCGTGCGCACGCTCCTCTGCCTGGCCGTCGAATTGCCGTGGTGCGTCGCCATCGCGTGTTCCTTCAAGCGGCATCTCGAATTGCAGAACAGATCGGCCCCCGCAACCTCATTCCGCGAACTGGTTCTGTGGACCAGTATCGCCGTGGGCGCCGCGATCGCGTTGCCGGCCGTTTTCATCAACGATTTGATCGGCAAGCAGACGGTCCTAGCGAGCGACTTGCTCGCGCGGCAACAGCTCGTGGCGGCCGATCGCGTGATCGCGCGGCTGTGCGCCGCCGGGAGCAACCGCCCGCTGCGCGGGGCGGAGCCAACGACGGTCCGCCGAAAGCTCGCGCGCACGATCAGGGCGCTCGAGCAGCGCGTCGACCGCGCCAACCCGGCGGCGTTCGATGCCCAGCAGACGATCGAGTTGGCCCGTACGCTGGCGATGCTCGACCGCGCGGCCGCCGCGCAAGAATTGCTCGAACCACTGGCCGGCGAGCGAGCCGACGCGGCGCTACTGCTGGCGGCAACGTTGCAGGAGCAGCAGATATGGGAAGCAAGCCTCGCGCAGTTTGCTAGCGCGGCCCGCTTGCTACGCGACATGCCTGACTCGGCGCAACGAACGGCCGGCCTGGTGCAGGCGATCGATGGAATCGCCTTTTGCGAGCGCGAGCTGGGGCGCTTTCGCCAGGCACAGCAAGCGTACGAAGCGGGCCTGCAGGAATTGCCCAACGCGGCGGCGCATTTTCATTTTCAGCTTGCGCGCCACCATCAGCTCGGTGGACGCCCGACAACGGCCATGGCGCATTTGCAACAGGCCGCGACGCTCGATCCGCAGGGATATGGTTCGCAGTCCGCAGCCCTGATCCGCCAATTGGCGGCTGGCTCGCCCGGCTGCTTGCTCGGGCCGTCGGCAGTCGGCAAATAGTATCGGCAAGTAGCAAATACTTGCGAGCGGCGGTCGGTATGTCCTATCGCACTGGTGCAGAGCGCGACCTTCGAACGCGCGCCCATTACGGCGTGGCAGCAATATCGCCGTTGGCGCGCGTGGCCAGGGCGTGCCACACGCCCAGGTCGATCGAATTGTTGAAGAATCGCACCGAGCCGTCCCCCATCGAAGCATTTACACCGCTGGGGTGCATGCTGCGGGCCGAGGCCCACACATTGCCGTCCGTCTGATGATTGCTGCCGCAATACAGAGGATGACCTTTGGGAATCGTGGGCCCGCAGCCGGGGATCTGGTCGTTGGTCGTCGAGTTGGGGCCATAGAGGGCCGTGAACGTCGAACCTCCCATACCTCCCCAGGCCCAAACGCCGCGGCCATCGTCCGCATCGTCGTAGCCCACCACTTCACTGATGAAGAGCGTGGTACTGGTGCCGTCTGTGATCTGGGCGATGCGGGTTCCCTGTCCCCAGCCGGCTTTCCAGGTCCCCTTAAGAAACGCCGCATTCACGGTTTGCCTGTTGTAGTTCGGCGTGCCGGAAGGAATGATGACGCCAAAGGCCCCGGCCGTGGTGTAATCGATCTGTCCGGTCGTGGTGTACGCCGAATAGGTTCCTGCGCCGAAGTTGGCGGCGTAGTTTCCTTTATCCAGGTCCTCGAGATTCCAAACGTTGTCGATCTCTGTTTCGATGACGTCGGCGCTGGGGCAGAGCATGAAAGGAAAAATCAAATCGCCGAAATCGCGCCACAACCCGTCTCCCGTTTTGTTACGGTCGCAATCGTCGGGCGCGCTACACTCATTGGTCAGGCAGCCGATCAGTTTGTCGTTCATGGCCGCTTGTTCCATCTGCGGCATGATGTTTGACAGCCAATTGGGTCCTTGGCAATAGACGCCGGTCTGCGTCCCGCCGGTCATCCACAGACCCATCCAACCCTTGGAATTCCAGCCCGGGTTCGGCGAGCAGTGCGGCAGTCCTGGCGGAAACGACTGCATCGTATCGTGATGATTCAACAGCGCGAGTGAAATCTGCTTGAGATTGTTCACGCATTGCGCGCGGCGGGCAGCCTCGCGCGCCATCTGCACGGCAGGCAGCACGAGCGCGATCAGGATGCCGATGATCGCAATCACCACCAGCAGCTCGACAAGCGTGAAACCGCGGCCAGGCGATTGTCTTGCCGGAAATCTACCAGCCATGGCGATGCATTTTCCTCTGACGCGTTGTCGTGTGCTGTGAACCATCATCCGCTTCCCGCCGAATTCTCTGCCGACAAGATCATGCGACGGCGACCGGTCTTACCACCACTTGCCGCGCTTGGCTTACAGTCCCCAGCACGAACCACCCCAGCAATCGCGACACGATACCGGACGATTGTGAGCGCATGATTAGCGCCACCCAGAGCGAGAAAATAAAAACTCGCTTGAACAATCGACGGCTATCGGCAAGCAGCGAAACGAGTTAGCTACCTAATCGTCGCCACAGCAATCCCACGACCATACCGATTGCGCAAAGCAGGTAGGAGGCCGGCTCAGGCACCGACGCGGCGTTGGCGGATGCCGGGGCAGGAGCTCCGCCGGTCTGCAGCCAATTGGACGAGATCGAAGCCAGGTCTTGGCTGTTGACGATGCCGTCGCCATTGATGTCGCCGCCCAAGAGACCGACACCGGTTTTCAACCAAGAGGACGACACCACGGCGAGGTCCTGGCTGTTGACGATTCCGTCCAGATTGGCGTCACCGACTTTAATGTTGTTGAACCAATCGCGCAGCGGGCTGAGGTCTTGCACTTCCGTTCCCGCACCGGTCCATTGCGTCGGCCCGCCGTAGCTGCTGCTGGAACCATCGGCATAGTTGGCGATGTTCACGTTTTGATAATTCGACAGCGTGGCACCCGTGCCCGTCGCGAATGCTTCGAGCTTAATGAGCTCTTGCGAGTTGACTCCGCCGGCAGCCCAGCCCGACACAGCCTCGCCCACCGGACCTTCAACGACATTGCCCTGCGCGTCCTTGATCGTGAACTGCCAGTTGTCGTTGTTGACGGTGAACAATCCGGCGGCGTCGGTGCCGATCGCGGAGGTGACGCCACCTGAAGTGACGCTGCCGCTGAAGCTGAAATACTGGAACTGGCCGCCGCTCTGTTGACCGGCCCAGACGTTGATATTCCAGTTCGGGCCGGGCTGCATGTTGCCGGTGGCCTGAGCGTAGGGGTTCCAGGCCGTGTTGGAGGAAAAATCAAGAAGCTTCTCCACGCTGGGATCCCCGGTATAGGGCGTGCCGTGCAGCACGCCGAGCCCGTCGATCTGGCCATCTCGTTGCATGCCGCCCTGGCCTGGCAGGTCGCCATCAGGATTGCCGGTCGACGAATCGGGCGTGTTGATCAGGTACCAGGCTTGTTGCGATTCATTGATCGTGATGGCCGTTCCCATCGGGACGCTTTGCCACACCGGGTCGTTGCTGAAGGTGATGACGCCGCTGCCGAAATCCTGAGCGTCCTTGTTGTACGACCAATCAATCTGGTAGCCCTGCAGATTCAGCGTGTTCTTGCCGGGATCGGTCTTGGTAACCAGCAGCTGCATCCAATTCTGACCGTTACCTTCGACGCGGCCGAACGAGTTGTCCGTCTTGCCGGCCGACAAATACTTGCTGCCACTTACGGCATTCGCCTGATTCAGGATCAGCGCATCGGTCGTGTCTGCCGCGGCATACGAGGCGATCGATGCGAACAGAGCCATGAACACGGTGAGTGCGACAACCTTCTTTTGCATTTCCGACCTTTCTCAAGAATTCCGTCAATCTGATAGCCGGCGTCTAGCCGGGAACGTAGTGCGACGCGATTTGATCCGGCGAAAGGGCCTTTACGCCTAATGCTCGCCCCCACGGCGGTGGCCCAAGAAAAATGGCGGTCGCACTCTACCGGCGCTGCGCTAGGATCGCGCTAGCAGATTGTTAGAAGAGCGTTAGTTTAAGGCGCGCCGCATTGAGCGAGAATGCAAACGAGGGGTGCGTCGATCGGCAATGCAGATTTCATCTGTTTTTCATCCGACGCTCATCTGTCTCAAACATTGTCCCGCTATCTTCCCGCCACGTTGAGCGTGCTTGCAGCGGTGTCATGAAACCTCGCCGCTCGCGCAAGATCCGGCAGCAGTTGCCGCGAATCGCGCACGCTTGATCTTTTTGGGCCATGGTGACGCTAGCCAACGAATCTCCAATTCGTCTGAGCCTTCTTTCGCGTCGCTAAGTTTGCGCACCCGGGCGTAATGCCCGGCCCTCGTTCGCGCCCTTCTTAGCCCCTTTTGTTGTTTTCGTCGCGAGACCCGACGCGTACGCGTCCATGGTCCGCACATTTGCCGCTTTTGAAATTTCTTACTTTGAGGAGTTGAGCCAATGCGTGTTCGTATCTCGAAAATTGCAGGGATTGTAGCTCTCGGTCTTCTTCCTTCGGTTGCTCAAGCCGCTCCCTTCACGGCGGGCGACCTGGTCGTCGAGCAAATCGGCGACGGCACGACCAGCCTGACCAGCGCCGCGGCGCCGGTCTTTGTCAACGAATACACGCCGACGGGCACGCTCGTTCAGTCGATTCCCATGCCGACTGCCGTCAACGGCTCGAATCTGCGCTTGACCGACAGCGGCAGCGCGACCTCGGACGGCTATTTGAATCTCTCGGCGGACGGAAAATATCTGACCCTGACCGGCTATAACGCCGCCGTCGGCACGGCCAGCGTCGCCAGCACCAGCACCACGGGCGGATCGGCCACGGTCCGCGTCGTCGGCGTCATCAACTCGAATGCAAACGTCGACACCACAACCTCGTTGACCTCCTACAGCGGCAACAACATCCGCAGCGCGGTCACGAGCAACGGCACGGATATCTGGACCTCGGGCGCTGGCACCCCCGGCGGCATCATCGCCACCACGCTCGGCGCGAGCGGCGCCGGCACGGCCTTGAGCACCACGGTCACCAACACGCGCGTCGTGGGGATCTTTGGCGGTCAACTGTATGCCACCAGTGGTTCGGGCTCCAACAAGGGCGTGAATACCGTCGGCACGGGGCTCCCCACCAGCAGTGGCACGCCCTTCGCGCTCGGTCCCGCGTCGGCTAGCCCCTACGGAATGTTCTTGACGCAGCTGAATCCCGCGAGCCCGGGTTTCGACACCGCTTACGTTGCTGACGATGGTGTGGGCATCGAGAAGTTCTCGCTCGTCTCCGGTAGCTGGGTTGCCAGTGGTGTCATCGGCACTGCGAGCGATGCCTACCGCGGTCTGACCGGCAGCGTCACCGCCAACGGCGTGCAACTCTACGCCACCCGCCAGGGCGGAAGCAGCCAAGGTGTCGTCAGCTTGCTCGACACCTCGGGTTACAACTCCACGATCACGGGTTCACCGAACTTGATCGTCGCCCTCAGCACCAACGAGGCCTTCCGCGGCATTGCTTATGCCCCCACGCCCGAGCCGGGCACCTTCGTGCTCGGCGGCATGGGCCTGGGCCTGCTGCTCGTGGCTCGCCGCCTCCGCGGTAAGTTGGCCAGCCGCTAAGCGCGCGACGGCGAATCTTGATGAGCGTGCACTCGATCCCCCTGCAAGGAGCGCTTGCAGGGGGATCTTTTTTTCGGCTAAATCGTCATGCTAGTGCGAATGTGCTCGCCGACAATTGAAGACCCACTAGGGCCTCGGGTAGAATGGCCCCCGGCCGAAGGAAATTCGGCGCACTCGCTGCTTGCATTGCGCGAAACGAACACGATCCTCACGGAATCCTAACAATC
This sequence comes from Pirellulales bacterium, assembly GCA_035546535.1. Lineage (NCBI taxonomy): Bacteria > Pseudomonadati > Planctomycetota > Planctomycetia > Pirellulales > Pirellulales bacterium. Next base: position 56,753 of record DASZWQ010000185.1, read on the forward strand.
CCATGCTACGCATGATGCCCGGGATCACCGGCCACCAACCGACGAGTGTCGCAATGTCACGAGAGCGAGTCCTTGTTGTCGACGACGAGCAGGACCTTCTCGAATTGGTCAGCTACAACCTGAACAAGGAAGGCTATCGCGTCGTGGGCGTCGCGTCCGGCGAAGAAGCTTTGACTGCCGCGCGCCGCGACGTGCCCGACCTGATCTTGCTCGACCTGCTGCTACCGACGGTCGATGGCCTGGAAGTTTGCCGCCGCCTGAAGGCCGATCCGCGCACGCAGCACATCCCCGTGTTGATGCTCACCGCCAAAAGCGAAGAAGCAGACGTGGTGACCGGCCTGGAGCTGGGCGCCGAGGATTACGTCACCAAGCCCTTCAGTCCGCGGGTGCTCGTGGCGCGGGTGAAGGCTGTTCTGCGTCGCCGCTCCAAGGAATCGGCCGATGACGAGGGGGCGGTGACCGTGCACGACCTCGTAATTCATCCCGGCTGGCACGAAGTGCTGCTAGCTGGCAAACCGGTCGACCTGACCTTCACCGAGTTTCGGTTGCTGCACTTTCTGGCCCGCAAGCCCGGCTGGGCTTTCACCCGCGGGCAGATCGTCGATGCCGTCAAGGGCGAAGACTATCCGGTCACCGAGCGATCGGTCGACGTGCAGGTCGCCGGCCTGCGAAAGAAATTGGGCGATCACGGCGACTACATCGAAACGGTCCGTGGCATCGGCTATCGCTTCAAGGGGTAGTGGATGGCCCGCAAGCGTTTGCTGTGGCAGCTCTATCCGTCCTACGTTCTGGTTGCCGGCATCTCGCTGGTTTGCGTTGGCTGGTATGCCGCGCACCTGTTGGAGCAGGAACACGTTGCCGGGCTGGAAAGAGAATTGCGTCTCGCCGCGCAAGTGCTTGACGAGCACGTCGGCCGGACACTCGCCCCAGAAGATACGGATCGGCTGCAAACGCTTGCAGACGGGATCACTGCGGGCACCGATATCAACCTCGTCGTGCAGGATGCCGGGGGCAAGGCCATCGTTCAATCGGGGCGGCATGCCACCGATCTCCCTACCGGAACGCGCCGCGGAGAAAACGACGTCGTCTTGCGCGCAAAGATTCTTCGCGCTGAAGAAGAACTGGGGACGATGATCGGTTGGGTGCCCGCCGTGGCGGTTCAAACGGCCACCCGGCGCCTGCAATTCACGCTGCTTGGCGCGGGCATTGTTCTGGCTTCATTGGCGGCCTTGTTCTGCCTGTTGGTCGCCCGGCAAGTAAGCCGCCCGTTCGAGGAAATCCGGGACGTCGCCGCGCGATTCGCCCGTGGCGATCTGGCGTATAAGCTTTCCGCCAGTGGATCGGAAGAGATGACCGGGCTGGCCGGCGCCCTGAACCAGATGGCCTCGCAGTTGCAGGAACGATTGCAAACCATCGTTCGCCAGACCACCGAGCAGCAAGTCGTGCTCTCGAGCATGGTCGAAGGGGTGCTGGCCATCGATGCCGGGCAACGCGTGATCACGATCAACCAGGCCGCGGCCGAGCTGGTCGGCAATACGCTGACCCACCCGCTGGGTCGAAACCTGCACGAAGTGGTGCGCAATCCCGACCTGCGTCGTTTTGCCGACCGGGTGCTGGCCAGCAATCAGTCGATCGAGGACGACGTCGTGCTGCACGGCGATCCCGATCGCGTGCTCCAAATCCGCGGCACGGCATTGCGCGATCAACAGAATCGCGACGGTATCGGCGCCGTAATCGTCATGAGCGACGTGACACACTTCCGCCGCCTGGAAACGATCCGCCGCGATTTCGTGGCCAATGTATCCCACGAATTGAAAACGCCCATCACTTCGATCAAGGGCTTTGTCGAGACGTTGCTCGACGGCGCTTTGGCAAACCCCGAAGACGCCGAGCGTTTTTTGCGCATCGTGGCGACGCAGGCCGATCGCTTGAACGCGATCATTGAAGACCTGCTCGCGCTATCCAAGATCGAACAGAGCGAGCGCGCCGTGGACCTGGTCGTCGAAGAGGTCGCGATCCGCGACGTGCTCGAGGCCGTGCTCTACGACTGCCAGACGAAGGCGGCCCAGCGCGAAATTCAAGTTCGCGTCGACTGCGAAGATTCGCTGATGGCACGCATCAATGCCCCGTTGTTGGAACAAGCCGTCACCAACCTGCTGGACAATGCGCTCAAATACAGCGAGCCGGGCTCAGAGGTTCTGATCACCGCCGTTGAGAACGACAGCGAAGTCACGATCGCCGTCAGCGACCACGGTTGTGGCATCGACGACGAGCATCTGCCCCGCCTGTTCGAACGCTTCTACCGCGTCGATAAAGCGCGCAGCCGCAAATTGGGGGGCACGGGGCTGGGGCTGGCCATCGTCAAACACATCGTGCAAGCCCACCAGGGACGCGTCACGGTCGACAGTACTCCGGGGGTGGGGAGTGTCTTCCGCATCCACTTGCCGCTCTCAGCGGCCCCCCGCGAAACAACGGGTGCCATCGCGTGATGCGGCAGCCGCCGGGCCTTCGACGGATACCGCGAACTATGGGGTGATTTGCGTGATTCGCTAACCAAATCCTAACAATCGCCCCCTACAATGCGTCGCGCCCGCCCTGGAACCCTTCGCCGCGCCGGCCCCTTGCGGCCCGAGACCGTTTCTATGTTGCCCAAGTGTCATTCCGCGCTCCTGCTATCGGCGCTAGCCTGCTGGGCTCCCGTCCTTGCGCTGGTCGTGGTCATTCGTCCCGCTGCGGTCCGCGCGGACGACTCGTCCCCGCAGCGTAAGGCGGTGGACCAGGCCGCAACGAAAGCGCCGTCGGCCGCGGCCGAGCCCGCGCTTGCCGACTACAAAGTGACGTCAGGCGTTTCGGGATCGATCAAGAGCGTCGGCTCCGACACGATGAACAACCTCATGACGCTGTGGACCGAAGGGTTCAAGCGCCATTATCCCGACGTGCGGGCCGAGGTCGAAGGCAAAGGATCGTCGACCGCGCCCCCAGCACTGATCGCGGGTACGGCGACGTTCGGGCCCATGAGCCGTGACATGAAGGCCAGCGAGATTGACGCCTTCGACGCCAAGTACGGTTACAAACCGGTGCTGCTGCCGGCCGCCATCGACATGCTGGCCGTATATGTCCATCGTGACAACCCGATTCAGCAATTGTCGCTGGGCCAGCTTGATGCGATCTATTCGCAGCACCGCAAGAGCGGCTTTCGACGCAGCGTCCGCACCTGGGGCGATCTGGGCCTGACCGACGCATGGAAGAACCGCACGATCAGCGCCTACGGGCGGAATGCGGCATCGGGCACATACGCCTACTTCAAGGAAAATGCACTCTTCGGCGGCGACTATCGCGAATCGGTCATCGAGCTGCCGGGCAGCTCCTCGGTCGTGCAGTCCGTTGCCGGCGACCTTTACGCGATCGGTTATAGCGGCATTGGCTTTGCAACCGCGGGCGTGCGAGCCGTTCCCTTGGCGATTGACACATCTTCCAAGGCTGTGCCGCCCGAGCCGCAGTTTGCGCTGACAGGCGATTATCCGCTGGCACGATTTCTGTGGATTGCCGTGAATTACAAGCCCGGCTCAACGCTGGATCCCTTGCGAGGAGAGTTCATCAAGTACGTATTCAGCGCCGCGGGGCAAAGCGACGTTGTCAGGGACGGCTATTATCCGGTGAGCGCTTCGGTGGCCGCCAGGGCGCTTGCGAGCGTTGGGATTCGCATGCCCGACAGTGGCGCCGATCGGTGACAACCGTCCATGTGGTAGCGCGATGAGTCATGCCAAAACATTCACCGGTCGGCCGCGGCATCGGCAGACGCGACGTAGCGTGAGGATCGTCGATCGCGTCGCGCGCACGCTGATCGCGCTGGGCGGTATCGGCACGGTGATCGCAGTTTCCACGGTCTGTATCTTCCTGGTATGCGTCGCGGTGCCGCTGTTTCTGCCGGCCAGCTATTCGCCCGTCAAACGGGGGCCGCTGTCGCCTGCCATTGCCGATTGTCTGCATTTCGAAATTGACGAGTACCGGGTCCTCGGCTGGGCAATGTCAGCCGAGGCAACGCTGCGAGCGTTCCGGTTGGACACGGGGGACGTCATCCACGAGCAGGAGTTGTTCCCTGATCAAAAGCCCACCGCCTGGTCGTTCAGCGTCGGCGGTCGCGAGGCGTCGTGCGGCTTCGCGGACGGATCGGTGCGCACCATCCGATTGGGCTTTACCACCACATTTCCCGACGAGAATGAGATACCTGAAGACATCCGGAGCAAGCTCGCCGATGCTTCTTCGGCGGTCTACAAGGAGGGGCTACTCTCGCGCACCCGGCAAGGTGCGTTGCGATTACAAACGGTACGTGCCGTGCCGTCCGAACCGATTGTGCCGGCCGGCTCGGCGGCGGTTGCTTGCGTCGATTCCTCCTCACGCCCCACCGGCCGCGTTTGCTGCGTGCTGGACGATAAGGGAAATCTGATGTTGCACGCCGTGCGCCGGCGACCCGCACTGGCGCGCGAGGCGGTGGAATCTCATGCCGTCGACGTCGCCATGCCATACGCGCCATCGGCCGAACGCGGGCCGCCCCGGTGCTTGCTGGTTTCGGGTCAGGCTGACAACGCGTACTTGATCTGGAACGACGGTCATCTTTTGCGGTACGACATTCGCGATCTCGAGCAACCGCGGCTCGCCGAGCAGGTGGATCTCGTGCCCGAATCGAACCAGTCGGTCACGGCGCTGACCTTTCTGCCCGGCAAGACGACGCTCGTCGCGGGTGATTCCCTGGGGCGCGTTCGCGCCTGGTTTCCTACGAAGCCCACCGAGGCACGCACCGCTGACGGGGCTGTTCTGGCGCTGGCACACGAGTTGTCAGGACCGCAAAGCGCCGTGTCGTCGCTGACCTCGTCGCTACGGGCACGGTTGGTCGCGGCGGCTTATGACGACGGCAGCATGCACGTATTTCAAGTGACCAGCGCTCGCGCGCTTGTCGATATTCCGGCAGCAGGCAATGCGGCCGGCGATGAGGCCGCGGCCCGGCTGGCGGCGTTCACGCCCAAGGGGGATGCCTTGGTCGCGATTGCTGGCAGCATGGCGCAGCAATGGACGCTCGCGACAGGCTATCCCGAAGTTTCGCCAGCGACCCTCTTTCGTGCCGTGTGGTACGAAGGTTACGAAGGCCCACAACACGTCTGGCAATCTTCAGGCGGGGGCGACGATTTCGAACCGAAGCTGGGCATGATTCCGTTGGTGTTCGGCACGTTGAAAGCCACGATCTATTCGCTGTTGTTCGCCGTGCCTCTGGCCTTGCTTTCTGCGGTGTACAGCAGCGAGTTTCTGCAGCCGCGCATCAAGGCTCGCATCAAGCCGGCGATCGAAATGATGGCCAGCCTGCCGAGCGTCGTGCTGGGATTCGTGGCGGCGCTGGTGGTCGCGCCGTACGTCGAAAAAATGATTCCCGCCGTGCTGGCCAGCGTGGCTGTCGTGCCGCTGACGTACCTGGTGGCCGCGTACTTGTGGCAGATGCTGCCGGCGCGCGCCGGTTTGTTGTTGGCTCGATGGCGTTTCGCCTTCATTTGCGCAACTCTGCCGGTGGGGATACTCGCCTCGGCGCTCGTGGGGCCGCTTATCGAGCGCACCCTGTTTGCCGGTGACCTGCGCTCGTGGGTCGACGGCCAGATCGGCAGCGGGCTGGGGGGCTGGATCGTTTTGTTCCTGCCCTTGTCGGCACTCGCGACCGCCCTCTTCATCGGCCGCCAGGTGAATCCCTGGCTGCGCAGCACGCTCCGCGGAATGGGGCGCGAACGACGGGCCTGGCTCGAACTCGTCAAGTTTCTGATCGCGGTCGTGGTCACCGTGGCCGGCGCCGCGACCGTGGGGTTACTGCTCGATTCACTGCATCTCGATCCGCGCGGATTAGTCCTCGACACGTACGTACAGCGCAACGCCCTGGTCGTCGGCTTCGTGATGGGCTTCGCCATCATCCCGCTGATCTATACGATTGCCGACGACGCGTTGTCGACCGTGCCGGCCCATCTGCGATCGGCCTCGCTGGGCGCCGGCGCCACTCCCTGGCAAACCGCCATTCGCGTCATTATTCCCACCGCCATGAGCGGACTGTTTTCCGCCGTCATGATCGGGCTGGGGCGCGCCGTCGGCGAAACGATGATCGTGCTCATGGCCGCCGGCAACACGCCGATCATGGACTGGAACATCTTCAACGGATTTCAAACCTTGTCGGCCAGCATCGCCACCGAGTTGCCCGAGGCCGTGCAGGGAAGCGCCCACTACCGCACGTTGTTCGTGGCGGCACTCGCGCTGTTCGTGATTACCTTCATCGTGAACACGCTGGCCGAAGCCGTGCGGCTCCGTTTCCGACGGAGGGCATATGAGCTCTAGCCTGGCCCCGCCGTCCCCCGCGCGCCCCGAGGCGCCGTTCACTTCGTCCGCGCGGCGCGGGCGATCGGGCAGCACCGTCCTTGCCAATGGCGAGCCGATGATCTGGCTCACCGGCGGCGCCCTGGCCGTGGCGCTGGCCATGATCGTCGGCCTGTTGGCACTGGTCCTGTGTCGCGGGTTGGCAACCTTCTGGCCGCAGCCGCTCGTCGAGCTGCGCACTTTCGATGGCGAGACGATCCTGGGCGAACTTTCGCAGCGCGAAACGTATCGCCCCAGCGAACAGCGGCTCGCCGAACTGCCTGCCGAACACGCCACCAGGATCCGCGCCGCCTGTAGCGAGTCCGATGGCCTGGTATCGCGATCGCTCGTGCGCACCGGCAACTATGACCTGACCGGCAAGCATTATCGCTGGATCGACGATCCGCTCGTTGCCGAAGAGACTTCGCCCGAATGGGCCGTCGTCCTGGAGCGGTTCGCCTGGGGCCGATTCTACGGCACGCCGCAAGCGCTACTGATCGATGGCAAGGAAATCGCGACGTCGCCGCAGGAGGTATGGGACCGGATGGCCGAGTTTCATCCGGCGGTGCGCGAGCGGCTGCATGCCCGAGCTCGGCTGGCCAAGCACGAACTGGGCGCGCTGAATCGCCGCAAGAACTCGGCGCGTCTCAAAGTTCTCGCCGCGAGCCTGACACACGGCAAGGATTCGCCCGAGTATCACGCCGCGCGGGAAGCGCAGTCCGAGCTGGCCGAGTGGGAAGCGGCCGAAAACGCGCGCCTCACGCAGGAAATCGCGGCGCTGGATGAGGAAAACGCCCGCTACGCAATGCGCCTCACGACGGCCAATGGCCAGGACAAAGTGGTGCCCCTGGATCAGATTGTGCGGGCGTATGCGCCGAACCGTTTGAGCTGGACCGGCAAGTTGGGAGTCTACGTTTCGCGCTGGTGGGAATTCTTGAGCGACGACCCGCGCGAAGCCAATAGCGAAGGGGGTGTATTCCCAGCGATCTGGGGGACCGTGGCGATGACGTTGATCATGTCGATCGCGGTCGTCCCGTTCGGCGTCCTAGCCGCGCTGTACTTGCGTGAATACGCGCGTAGCGGCGTGCTGGTCAGCGTATTGCGCATTGCGATCAATAATCTGGCGGGCGTGCCCAGCATCGTCTTTGGCGTGTTCGGACTGGGATTCTTTTGCTACCTGTTGGGGGGGCAGATCGATCAGCTCTTCTTTTCCACATCTCTGGCCGAGAATACCCCCACGTTCGGCACCGGCGGATTGATGTGGGCCTCGTTGACGTTGGCGCTATTGACGCTGCCGGTCGTGATCGTGACGACCGAAGAGGCGCTGGCTGCCGTGCCCGGCTCGATGCGCGAAGGCTCCTACGCGTGCGGGGCCAGCAAGTGGCAAACGATCTGGCGGATCGTCTTGCCGCGCGCCTTGCCCGGCGTGATGACCGGCATGATACTGGCGATTGCTCGCGGCGCCGGCGAAGTAGCTCCCTTGATGCTCGTGGGAGCGATGAAGTCGGCCCCCGAGCTGCCGATCGACGGCGTTTTTCCCTTCGTTCATCCGCAGCGCAGTTTCATGCACCTCGGTTTTCACCTGTACGATCTAGGCTTTCACAGTCAGAACAGCGAGGCCGCTCGGCCGATGGTCTTTACCACGGCCTTGCTCTTGATTGCCATTATCGCCGCCCTGAACATTACCGCCGTTCGCCTGCGGAATCGCTTGCGGCGGCGGTTCGGAGAGAGTCAGGCCTAGCGAGAGACTATGAACGTGACGGAGTCTTTTACGTGACACTGTCTGAATCGATTGATCCTTCGCGCGTCGCGACGCCTGCCGTACCCTCGGACCGGCCTGCGACGTCGGTCGCAACTGCCAGCGAACGCACGTCGTTCGAGACGGGGCGCCTGGCCGCGATCGCCCGCGGCGAACGGGTCGCCTCGGCCATCCATCCCTCCGTGGCCGCGCAGGATCCCGTCCTGCAGATCGATGACTTCTGCCTGTGGTACGGCGCGAAGCAGGCGCTGTTCAACATCTCGCTCCCCATCCCGCGCGGTAAAGTCACGGCCCTGATCGGCCCCTCGGGCTGCGGTAAGTCGACGCTCCTGCGCAGCGTGAACCGGCTGAACGACCTGATCGAGACCGTGCGTATCCAAGGCCAGATGCGCTTGAACGGCGACTCGACCTACGGTCCCGGCGTCGATGTGATCGAGCTGCGTAAGCGCATGGGCATGGTGTTCCAGAAATCGAACCCCTTCCCCATGAGCATCTACGAAAACGTGGTTTACTCGTTGCGGATCGACGGCGAGCGCGATCGCCGCGTGCTCGACGAAGTTTGCGAGCGCAGCCTGCAAGGGGCCGCCCTGTGGGACGAGGTCAAGGACCGGCTGCACGAAAGCGGCCTGAGCCTGTCGGGCGGCCAGCAGCAGCGTCTGTGCATCGCCCGGGCCATCGCCGCCGAGCCCGAAGTGCTGCTGATGGACGAACCCTGTTCGGCCTTGGACCCGATCGCCACGGGCAAGATCGAAGACTTGATTCAGGAGCTGCGCGGCACGTACTCGGTGCTGATCGTCACGCACAACATGCAGCAGGCGTCGCGCAGCAGTGATTACACCGCCTTCATGTACATGGGCCGAGTGCTGGAGTACGGGTTGACGAGCGACCTTTACACCAAGCCGCAATTAAAAGAGACTGAGGACTATATTACCGGCCGCTTCGGATAGTCCCTTTTTGTCTCGCAATGTCCAAGCACCTGCAGCATCAGATCGAGGCCCTCAAGCAGAAGATTTTGCTCGTGGGAACGCTGGTCGAAGACGCGATCGCCAAGGCGATTTCCGCCCTGGTGAATCGCAATGGGGACCTGGCCCGCGCCATCATCGAACGCGACGACGAGATCGACCGCATGGAGGTCGACGTCGAAGAAGAGTGCTTGAAGGTGCTGGCCCTCTACCAGCCCGTTGCGGCCGACCTGCGGTTCGTCGTGGCGGTGTTGAAGATCAACAATGATCTGGAGCGGATGGGGGACCTGGCGCGCAACATCGCCAAGCGGGTTGCCTACCTGGCCGCGCACGAGCGGGTGGAATTACCGGCCGAGTTCCGCGGCATGGCCGCCCAGGCCCAATCGATGGTTCGCCGCAGCCTGGACGCGCTGGTGAATCGCGACACGTTGATCGCGCGGCAAATCCGCGACGACGACGACGAAGTCGATGCCGTACAGCGAATCATTCGCGATCGCATTCAGAGTCAGATGCGGCAATCGCCCGACAAGCTCGACCTGTATATGCGGCTGTTGTCGGTGTCGCGCCATTTGGAGCGCTTGGCGGACATGGCCACCAACGTCGCCGAAGACGTGATCTACATGGTCGAAGGAGACATCGTTCGCCATCGCAACGGCGAATAGCCGCATCGTCTACGGTGCCCCGCGCTCGTCCCCTCTCCCTCCGGGAGAGGGTTAGGGTGAGGGGCGATTCAAAGTCGTAGCCGAATCGCCGATCCCCTCACTCCGGCCCTCTCCCAAAGGGAGAGGGAGTTCATCGCCTACGCCCGTCGCGATTTGTCCGCCACCTGGCCGCGGCGTAGACTACCTGCAAGCCGGCTGTGGGCAGGCGGTTCGCTGCGGCGTTCCTTCGTAACAGGTCGATTCCTTTCTCCTGGCCGCGCGAAATTGTCCGACGCGTGGGTGGTCTGGCTCATTTCCACCAAACGTCATTTGCTTCAAGCGAGGAGCATTTCCATGAATCGCACGATATTCCTCTTTCTGCTTTGCTTGAGCGTGGCCACGATCGGCCGGGCGGCCGAGGGGAATAACTGGCCGCAGCTGCGCGGCGCCAAATCGCTCGGCTTACCGGAGAGCGAGTCGGCGAACCTGCCCGACACCTGGAGCACGACCGAGAGCGTGTTGTGGAAGACCGATCTCGCCGGCCGCGGCTGGTCGTCGCCCGTGGTGTGGGGCGACAAGGTGTTTCTCAGCACCGTGGTGAACCTGGGCGAATCCGAAGCTCCGAAAAAAGGACTTTATTTCGGCGGCGATCGACCGAAGCCGTCCGAGGCCGTGCATCAGTGGAAGGTTTATTGCCTCGACCTGAAGTCGGGCACGGTTCTGTGGGATCGCACGGTACACGAAGGGCCGCCGCAAAGCTCGATCCATTTGAAAAACAGCTACGCCTCGGAGACGCCCGTCACCGACGGCCGCCACGTCTACGTCTACTTTGGCAACGTCGGGCTGTATTGCCTCGATCTGGAGGGCAAAGAAGTCTGGAGCCAGAAGTGGGCGCCGCACAAGACGCGCTTGGGTTGGGGCACCGCCGCGTCGCCGGTGCTGTACAAAGACCGCTTATACGTCGTCAACGACAACGAAGAGGAGTCGTATCTGGTATGCCTCGACGCGGCGACGGGCGAACAGATCTGGCGCGTCGAGCGCGATGAAAAGAGTAACTGGGCCACGCCCTTTATCTGGGAAAACGAACTGCGCACCGAAATCATTACGCCGGGCACCGGCAAGGTCCGCTCCTACGATCTCGACGGCAATCTGCTTTACGAATTTGGTGGTATGTCCAGCATCACGATCGCCGTCCCCTACGCCAAAGACGGTCTGCTGTACGTCAGCTCGGGCTACGTGATGGACAAGAAAAAGCCCCTCATGGCGCTCAAGCCGGGCGCGGTCGGCGATATCAGCCTGGCCGACGATCAAACGAGCAACGAGTACATCGTCTGGTGCCAGAAGGACGGCGCGCCCTACAATCCTACGTCGATCATCTACAAAGGGCTGCTCTACGTCCTCTACGATCGCGGGTTCTTGTCGTGCTACGACGCGCGCACCGGAGAGATGGTCTACGACAAACAGCGCCTGCCCGAGGGCAAGGCTTTCACGTCGTCCCCCTGGGCATATAACGACGAAATCTTCTGCTTGAACGAAGACGGCAAGACCTTCGTCATCAAGGCCGGCCGTGAATTCGAAATCGTCCGCACCAACGACCTGGCCGAAGACGATATGAGCATGGCCACGCCGGCCATCGTCGGCGACAAAGTCTTGTTGCGAACCGCAGCGCGGCTGTATTGCCTGCAAAAGGGAGCGAAGCCCGCCGCACGGGCAAGCGAGAAATAGCGCGTGGTAGGGTGCCCTGCGGGCACCAAAGCCGTGACTTTTTCGGCAATTAACTTTTTCGGTGCCACGGTTGGCTCGCCCGCCAGCGCCGCGTTGCCACGCCGCGGTCCGTGGTGCCCACAGGGCATTCTACGGCTAAGCACGCCAACCGCGGCACACCTTACGGCTGGGTCGGCAGCGCCAACAATCGCTTCGCCTCTTCCAGCAGGAACTTCAAGTCCATAAAGGGCTCGGGCCCCACGTCCTGCCAGCGCGTCAGGCCGGCGCCGTCGACGAAGAACGTGCCGTGCAGTGGTGTTTTTTCGAAATCATCGAACGCCCGGTACTGGCGAAACGTGGCAAGCGCCGGATCGACGACGATCGGGAATTTCGGTGCTCCTTCGGTGGCCGCGCGCTTGGTAAGCGCCGCGTTCAATTGCTCGGACGTCTCGCTGCTGATCGCCACCAGCGAAATGCCGGCGGCCGCGAACTCGTCGACCATCGGCTCAAGCGCCTTCAGCTGTTCGACGCAATGCAGGCAGCCGAAGCCCAGGTAGAACACCACCACCACGGGCTTGCCCGCATAATCGCGCAGCGAAACGGTCTTGCCCTCGGCATTGGGAAGCGACCAGCTCTCGGCAGCGGCCGGGTGCCAGTGCAGCGGACCCAGCGAATCGAGCGGCGGACGCGTACCAAAATCGGCCGCCGTCGTGACCGGCACGCGCCAATCGGCCGCGAGCCCCAGCTCCTGCGCAACCGGCGCCAGCCGCTGAAACGGCGGCACGTCAAGATCGAACCGGGCGCTCAGGGCGCGCAGCTTCTCGAACTCTGCTTTAGCTTCGGTCGTCTTGCCGGCGCGCCACAGGATATCGACGTAGTGGGCCAGCGGCAGCGCTTCGCCGGGCCCTTTCTCCGCGGCTTCCTTGGCCAATTGCTCGGCCTTGGCACAATCGCCCGTCGCCAATGCGAGCTGGGCCTCGAACGCCTTGTCGAGGTCGTCGGCCTTAGCCAACTGGGCTTTGGCTTCGTCGAACTTTCCTGCCGCGAGCGCCACGCGCCCTTGCAGCTCGGCGATCGCTTTCTCGATCGGCTTGGCGTCGCCCGCCTTGCCCTTGATCGCTTCTTCCTTGGCCTTGGCGATTTCAGCGTCGCTCTTCTTCTCGTCGCGCGCTTTCTTTTCGGCTTCCTCGCCCGCCGTTTGCTGCGCGGCTTTCGCCTTGGCGAGCATTTCCTCGAGCGCGGATAGCTGCGCCGCGGCCGTATCCCCCTTGGCCAGGTGCGCGACGCCCAGAGCGCGCAGCCGTTTGACTTGTTCGGCCGGAATGTCGGTCGGTTCGAGATACGGCGAATCGGCCAAACCCAGCATCTCGTCCCACAATTCGTAACGCGACAGCACGTCGAACAGACGGGCCCGTCCGAATTGCGAGCTGCTGCTCTTTGTCAACACGTTATAGGTCGGATGGCGCGGCAGCTCGATCATGTTTTTCGCGAGCGCCAGCGCCTCGTGCACGCGGCCGACGTGCAACATGTCGCGGATCAGCCATTCGTTGTTGTGGGCATAGTTGTGAATCTGGTCAGGCAGGATGCGATCGCGAATCATGTGGGCATGATCCGCGCGGGCCGAGGCCTCTTGCTGCCAGGCGGCGTCGCCGTAGCGGTGCAAACCCGAATAAATGTGCCCGGGCATGTGCCACATGTGCGCGATCGTTGGCGCCGCGGTGCCGCAGCGCGCCGCGGATTCAATCGCGCGGGACGGCTTCTCCTTGTCCCACAGGTGAATGCGGTAATGGTGTGCCGGATGGTACGGCTCGGCGGCGAAGACTTCGGACAAAAGCGAGTCGACGGCCTGATGGCTGTTGATCGGCAGCCCCTTGCTGCTGTTGAGCCAGATCTGCAGCGCCAGAAATGCCTTCGCCTCGAGCTCGTCGGGGTAATCCTGCACGATCTGCTCGAGCGCCCGTACTAGTTCGCGGTGACGAGCCTTTTCGTCTTTATCTCCGCCCTTATTCTCCTTGCCGGAATCTTTGCCGTCCTTGTCGCTCGCCTTGTAGAACGCGGCCAGGCTGTCGATCCACAGCGCCTCGCGAGGGCTGGCTTGCGTCTTGCGCTGGACGGCCTTTGCGATGAACTGCCTGGCCCGCTTTTCGTTGTTAATGTTCGCCATTGCCATGCCCCAATAGGCCATGGCGCACTGCGGATCGAGGGCCGCCACCTGGCGGAAGGTCCGCTCGGCTTCGAAGTACCAGAAGCCGTGCAATTGGCCGACGCCCTGGTCGAACAGCTCCTGCGCGCCTGACACCGTCGTGGTAATCGGCAGATGTACTTTGCCGGTTCCCGTCATCAAGTACGCCGCCTGTCGCGGCCCTTCGTCAAAAACTTCACCATGGCTGGAGTGGCCGGGCAGTGGCTCTTTCGGATCGGTGTCCTTCTTTGTTTTCGCAGCGGCGCCGAAAAAAGCCCCAACTGATTTGGTCGACTCGGCGGTGCCCGCGTTATCCGGCGAGCGCTCCGCCTTGCTCTGGTCTGTCGCGGGTGTAGCCGCAGCGTTGGCGGCCGGCGTGGCAGCGTCCTCGGCGCGGGCCAAAAACACTGCGGACGTCGTCGATAGCGCCACGGCAGCTGCAACGAAGATTCTCTTCGCGCTCGCGCGACTGGCGTCACAAATGTCTACGAACACGTCCGTACAGAGATGGCACCAGAATCGCACGGGAACACCCTCCACGAGGCAGGCAAAATGGCGTGAAACTGCATGATCCCCCCGCGCGCAGCGACGGTCAAGCAAATGCGGTTTCCGACCTTGGCCGAAGTGTCCCCTCTCCCTTCGGGAGAGGGTTAGGGTGAGGGCTGCAAGGTCGTAGCCGGTCGCCGATCCCCCTCACCCCGGCCCTTTCCCGAAGGGAGAGGGCGTTCGCGGCGCGCGGGTGAAAGCCCGCACACACTACTGACCCACCTGCCCTGAGCCGCTATCGCTTTGAGATTCACCCATCCTCCGGCTAAACTGCTGGGTATTCCGTCCCGCCTGATTCCTCGCCAGCGAACGCCACGATGCCCGCCACCTCTCTTCCTGCCGCCTGGACCCGCCGCGAGATTCTTCGTGCCGGCGGTCTGTCGATCATGGCCGGCATGGGAATCAAGGGTGCTCGGGCGGCCACGTCGGCGCAGACAAGCTCGGGTGATCCAGAACGACATTGCATCTTCTTGCTTTTGCAAGGTGGCCTGAGCCATATCGATCTATTCGATCCTAAGCCACAAGCCAGCGAACAAATTCGCGGCCCTTTCGGCGCGATCGAAACCAGCGTGCCGGGCGTGCGGCTGGGCGAAATGCTACCGCAAACCTCCAAACTCATGCAGCACGTGGCGCTCATCCGCTCGATGGAGCATGAGTTCAACAACCACATCGCCGGCACGTACGTCACGCTCACCGGATCGAACGATCAGCGCAACGAAGATCGCGAAGCCCGCGGCGAAGATTTTCCCGGTCCCGGCGCCGTGCTGAACTGGTTGCAGCACTCGCCCGCCGCGGTGCCGGTGAGCGTCTCGCTACCGAACTGGCTGAGCATACCGGGCCCGTCGAACCGCATGCCCGGTCAGTACGGCGGATTCCTCGGCAACCTGACCGATCCGTTCTTGATCTCGGGCGACCCGAGCAAGCCGGATTTCAAGCCGCTCAACTTGGCGCTGCCTGAGTTTGTGCCGCTCGATCGCATGCAGTCGCGCTGGCAACTGCGGCAACAGATCGACACGGCGACGCGCCACCTGGAAAATCAACTGACGCAGTCGCACGACCGGTTGCGGCAAAGCGCCTATGACCTGTTGATCGATCCGGGCTTTCGTGATGCACTGGACCTCTCGCGCGAGCCGGACGCCGTGCGCGATCGCTACGGTCGGACGTCGCTGGGGCAGTCGCTGTTGCTCGCCCGGCGGCTGATCGAGTCGGGCGTGCGGCTCGTGTCGTACAACGCCTTCAACCAGGCGTGGGATACGCACGGTCATATTCAAAACACCTACAAGCATCGCGTCCCGCCCCTCGATCAGGCCTATTCGGCCTTGATCGAGGACCTGCTGGCCCGCGGCATGCTCGACCGCACGATGGTCATTCAAACCGGCGAATTCGGCCGCACGCCCGTGATCAACAAGGAGGCCGGTCGCGATCACTGGCCGAGCGCCTATTCGTGCCTCGTGGCCGGCGGCGGCATCCGTGGCGGCATCGTGCATGGGGCGAGCGACGCCAAGGGGGCCTACGTCGCCAGTCAGCCGGTCGCGCCGGCTGATCTACTGGCCACGATGTGGACGCACCTGGGCATCGCCCCTGCCACTGAATTGCGCGATCGATTCGATCGGCCGATCGTGCTGAGCAAAGGCCGCGTGCTCCGCGAGCTGCTGTAGGCCACGCGATGCTTTTCGCATCGAGTGCGTCTCACCGGCGCATTCACGCGTCAATAAAGCTCGCGTTCGCCGCCACGGGATCCCGCGTTTGCCGCGTTCGATTGGCCGGCACACTCTCATCCTCGTAGCCGAACGAGATGCCGCACAAGATCCGCAGATCGTCGGGGATCGACAATTCGCGGCGGATCAGCGTTGGATAGGTGCTCAGGCTGGCTTGCGCGCAACTGGCCACGCCGCGAGACCAGAGCGCCAAGAGGAGTGTTTGCACGTACGCTCCCACGTCGAGCGCTACGCGCACGCCGAACTTCTTCTGCATGCAGATGATGGCCACGTGCGGAGCGTCGAAGAGTTCGAAGTTGCGCAGCGCGGCCCGCATGCGCCCTTCGAAGTCGTCGCGGGCGACCCCCATCTCGCGATACATCGTCACGGCGCAATCGACTTGCAGGCGCCGATACGAGCCCTCGAACACGTCCAGCGCGTCCTCGGCATCAGGCAGCTGGCCGGACATAGCGGCTTCGCACAGGGCGGTCCGCAGCCGATCGCGCGCCGGCCCGCTGGCGATAAATACGCGCCACGGCTGCACATTGCAATTCGACGGGGCGCGCTGCGCTAACTCAAGCGCTTCGTTGATGATCTCGCGCGGTATCGGTCGATCAGCAAAGAAGCCCCGCACGCTCCGCCGCTCGCGAATGATCTGATCGAGATTGGGCATGGAAGAGTAAGTGCTGAGCGAGGAGTGATAAGTGCTGAACGATGGACCCCTAGCTCATCACTCAGCACTTCGCGATCATCGTTTATAGTTTGTACCTTTCCTGCAGCACGCAAGCGCTCAAAACGTGCGTCAGCAAGTAACTCGCGCCGCTACGTTTCTGGTCGTCCAGGGTCGGCATCCGGTCGAGCACGCCCAGCACGGCCGCCGGTTCGTAAAACGGCTGCGACTGTAGCGCCGGGCCACGCAGCGTGTCTTGCATCAATTGGCTCAAGCGGCCGGTCTGTTCCAGGCCGGAGGGCGGGGCGAGGAACGGATGCTTCTGACGCTGGTAGACCGTGCTGGTGATGTACGGCTTGGCCGCCTCGCGAAGCACGTACTTTTCGGTCATGCCGCGGATCTTCATCGAGACGGGCAGGTCACGCACCAGTTCGACCACTTTGTGATCGAGAAAGGGCACGCGTCCTTCGATCGAATGGGCCATCTCCATGCGGTCGCCCAGCATGTTCAAAAGATAATTGGCCAGCATCGTCTTGGTCCACAGATACAGCGACTGATTGACCGGCTCGCGGCCGCTGAGCTGCCCTTCGACATCAAAGCGATTCAAAAAGACGCGGAACGGGTCGCGCTCGGCGAACTCGGCCAGGAACTCGGGGCGCAGCAGGCGCCGGTACCGCACGGCGTTCGATGATCGGACTTCCAGCCACGACGGCACGAAGCCCAGCGTGCGGCGCACGCTGTCCATCGGCAGCGGTTCGCCGCTGGGCAGGAGCACGCCGCGCGAGACTTCGTTGTTTTCGGCCAGCTCGGCCAGCAGCCGCTGGACCTCGCCCGGATCCTGGCCGGCCGAATTGTAAAGGAGCATGTCGCGGCGGAAGTGGGCATAGCCGCCGAGGATCTCGTCCGAGCCCTCGCCGGTGAGCACGACCTTGAAGCCATGATCGCGCACCATCTGGCTGAGCAAGAACTTAGCCACGCCGTGCGGATTGGCGGTCAAGGTCTCGCTGTGCCAGATCGCGTCCGAGAAGTTGTCCGCCAATTGGGTTTGCTTGATCGGCAGCGGATGGAAATTGGCGTGCGCGTGCTCGGCCATTTCCTTGGCAACGAATTCCTCGTTGTACGAATCGACGTCGAAGCACAGCGTAAAGGCCTCGATCGGGTCCGTGCGGTGCGCGGCGGCGATGCCCAGAAGCGAGCAGCTATCGAGCCCGCCGCTGAGGTAGCAACCCACCGGCACGTCGGCCCGCAGGCGGATGCGCACCGCTTCGTTGAGCACGCTGCGCATCTCTTCGACGTACTCGGCGTCGCTGCGCGCCGGGCGGGACTCGTCCGCGCGCGGGTAGTCGAAGTCCCAATAGCGCACGATCTGCGTGTGCTGCTGCGTGGCCAACAGGTAACAGCCGGGCGGCACCTGCCGGACGCCATCGAACAACGACCGGTCCTGGTCGAAATAAACGTGCGAGATCTGGAAGAACGACTCATGATCCCAGCGGGCTGGCACGCCGGCGGCAAACAGCGCCTTGGCTTCCGAGGCGAAGTACAGCGTGTCGCCGACCTGTGCGTAGTAGAGTGGCTTGACGCCAAATCGATCGCGCACGGCCATCAAGGTGCCGTTGGCCTCGTCCCACAGGACGATCGCGAATTCCCCACGCAGCTCCTGCAAGGCCTTGGTGCCGTAATCCTCGTAGAGGTGCAGCGCGATCTCGCTGTCGGAATGCGTGCGCAGCTTGTGACCGCGGCCGACCAGTTCGCGCTGGATGCGCTCGTAGTCGTAAAACTCGCCGTTGACGACGATGTGCAGCCGCTCGTCTTCATTGGCGATCGGCTGATCGCCGCCGGCCAGGTCGATAATGCTCAAGCGCGCGTGCCCCAGCGCGACCCGGCCATGCGGGGCGACCCAGTGCCGCTGGCCGTCGGGCCCGCGATGGTGCAGGGTCTGGACGCCGCGTTTGAGAGCGTCGACCGAGACAGGGCCGCTGCGCGAGAACATGGCCACGATACCACACATTATCCGCCTGACCTTTCCAGAAGTCCTCGAATTATTCCGCTTCGCGCCTCGTTACGAAAGCCTGTCCGCGCGTCGCCGGCTTATTCTATACGGGCCGCCCGCCGGACGTCGCGAGGCGTCAGGAACAACGCGCATAAGAGCGTGGCTCCGCCGGTCACGACGTAGACCGTCCCCATCATGGCAATCGCGGCGCCGAGCGTCATCCATTCCTTGTCGACCGCGAGACCAACGAGCACCGGGCCGCCGGCCCCGGCCATCCAGCCGACGAAATTCGCCACGCCCACGATCGTTCCACGTCGAGCCGGAGGGATTACGTCGTAAATCGCGGCCCAGATGTTCGAATCGTATACTCCCTTGCAGAACCCGAAGATGATCATCGCCCAGTTCAAGGCGTCGGCGTTATTTGTGACGCCGCAGTAATAAACGGCCGGGGCGCCGATGAGCAAGCCAGCGGCCTGCGTCGCCACACGCCCTCCGACGGCGAACCGCCGCCAGAAGTCGGCCAGAAATCCTCCGGAGACTGCCCCGCACATGCTGGCAACCTGTATATAAATCGTGCCGGTGATCCCGGCGCGGGTAACGGACATTCCGAATTCTTCGTGCAAATACGTAGGCATCCAGGTAAGCACGCCCCAGGCCACGAAGTTCGCGCTCGGGAAAACGATCAACAGCACGATCGCCGTGGGGGTCGTCAGCAAGTAACGGAGAAAGTCGCCAATCGGCACGGGCCGTGGTTGGACCTTCGGCAGATCCGTCTCTTCCTCGGCGAGTTCCGCCGCGTGACGCACGGGCTCGCGAATAAAAGCCGTGAGGACAAAGCCCAACAGCACGCCGGCGACACCAAGGAATATGAAGGGCGTCTGCCAGCCGTAACTCTCACCCATCCAGGCGCCGATCGCGCCACCGCCAATAATGCCGGCGTAAACGCCGGTCTGGTGAAAGGCCATGGCGCGCGAGCGCGTCTTCTTGCCGTGGTAGTCGCTGACCAGCGACATCGTGGCGGGAAAGTAAAACGTTTCGCCCAGCCCTTCCGACGCGCGTACAAAGAGGAACTGCCAGTACCGGCTGCACAGAGCTGTGAAGCCGGTGATGGCGCTCCACACATACAGGCCCGAGAGGATGACGAGTTTGCGGCTGACGCGGTCGCCGACCTGGCCGGCGAAGGGGGCCGAGACGGCGTACACGATCATGAACGACGACTTGATCCAGCCCAACTCGGTCTTCGAGAAGTTGAACTGTTCCTTCAACAGCGGGAACGTGACCGAAATAACTTCGCGATCGGCGTAGTTGAAGAAGCAGATGAACCACAGCATGCCCACGACCCACCACTTGTACGAGCCGCCGCCGGTGGCCGCTTTGGCCGGCGTTTTTTCAGTCGTGGGTTGCTGCACGGAGGGGGTGCCTTTCCTGGCATTCGGGGAGGGAAAAACGAGCCCCAATGGTAAGGTACGGTTGCGCCGAAATCCAATGGACGCGTCCTCAGGGCGCGTCGCCCCGTCCTTTTTCGGTAGCCGGCCTCTGCGAGGCCGGTGCGTAAACCGCAGGGTGCGCTGTGCGCACCACGAAGCGGTTTTCGGATCATGGTGCCCACTGGGCACCCACCCCCATGCCGACGATCACGAACGTCGCCGGATGCGGCACGAACGCGGGCGCCACGTGATGCAATGCCATGCCGAGCGAGCCTCCTGCGCAACCGCCGATGACCATCGACGAATTTCCTTTTTGTAGACCAATCGGTCGGTGGCGTCGAGTGTAGTTGGCGATGGCGCGCGTGCCGCGCAGCGTGACTCGGGCCGTGTGAACTTCGCGCCGCCAATCTTGCAGGCTTTAATGAGCTATGGTTTCTCGGCCAGCTTACGAGTGCGCCGCGCGCCGGCGATTTGCTCAACAAATGATGTGACGTGTGAATTCAACCACCCAGCAAACGGCCGCGCCGCACCGTCACTCGCACGCGGGGCACGCGCATGATCATCGTGACGCGGGCACGCGGCGCTTGGCCGCCACGCTGGCTCTGGTGCTCGTGTATATGGTGGCCGAAATCGTCGGCGGCTGGCTGAGTAACTCGCTGGCGCTCTTGGCCGACGCGGGGCATATGTTTTCCGATGCCGCCGCGCTCGCCTTGAGCCTGTTTGCGGCGTGGATTGCCCGGCGGCCTCCCACGGCGCAGCATTCCTATGGTTATTATCGCGCCGAGATTCTGGCGGCGCTCGCCAACGGGGCGCTGTTGGGCGCGATTTCGCTGGTGGTCATTTTCGAAGCCTGGCACCGTTTGTGGCAGCCGGCCGAGGTGCGCGGACCGCTGATGATGGCCGTGGCCTTCGGCGGGTTGGTGGTGAACTTGATCGGCCTAGGATTACTGAATGCCCACCGCGATTCCAACATCAACGTGCGCGGCGCTTGGCTGCACGTCTTGGCCGATCTGCTGGGAAGTGTGGCTGCGCTTGGCGGTGGTTTGCTGATCTGGCTGCGCGGCTGGTCCTGGGCCGACCCTGTGGCGTCGGTCGTGATCTCGCTGTTGATCATCTACTCGTCGTGGGGCCTCTTGAAAGAAGCTATCGCCATTCTCATGGAAGGGACGCCCGGCCACGTCGATCTGGACGAAGTCCGCACTTGCATCGCCGGCATTACGGGCATTCAGGACGTACACGATCTGCACGTGTGGACCATTACCAGCGGCATGGAAGCGCTGTCGGGGCACGTCGTGGTGGCCGATTGCGGCGCTGCACCCCGACTGCTGGCCGAATTGCGCAAGTGCCTGCACGACCGCTTCGGCATCGATCACATGACGATCCAGGTCGAGCCGCCCGACTTCGACGAGTGCCGCACGCGCTGCTAAAGTGTGGCGATCTGTAGCCGCGGATTGCGACCCCGGAAGGAGTCACCGATCGCGGTGATTTTGAACTGGCACGTCTTCCTTCTCCGAAATCGGAAGCTCACGCATGAAATTGTTCGATCTGAGCGGGCGCGTCGCATTGGTCACGGGGGGCAACGGCGGTATTGGGCTGGGCATGGCCAAGGGCCTGGCCGCGGCGGGGGCGAAAATCGTTATTGCCGCACGCGACGCTTCCAAAAGTGAAACGGCCGTCGCCGAACTCATCGCGTCTGGGGCTCAGGCAGCGGCCGTCGCAGTCGACGTGGCGGACGAAGCGTCGTGTCACGCCATGGTGCGCGCCGCGGTCGAGCATTTCGGACGGCTCGATATCCTGGTAAACAACGCCGGCATCAATATTCGCAAGCTGCCCGAGGACTATACGCTCGCCGAATGGAACCAGGTGATGACGATCAACCTCACCGGCGCGTTCACTTGCTCGCAGGCGGCCTATCCCGAGATGTGCCGCGCCGGCGGCGGCAAGATCATCAACATCGGCTCGATGACGTCGATCTTCGGCATCCCCTTCGCGCCGGCCTACACGGCCAGCAAAGGGGCCATCGTGCAGTTGAGCAAGTCGCTCGGTATCGCTTGGGCCAAGGACAACATTCAGGTCAATGCGGTGCTGCCCGGCTGGATCGATACCGATCTCACGCGGCGCGGCCGGCAGCAGATCACGGGCTTGCACGAGCGGGTGCTGGCGCGAACGCCCGCCGGACGGTGGGGCGATCCGGCCGATTTCGCCGGCATCGCAGTGTTTCTCGGCGGGCCGGCGTCGGATTTCATCACCGGCGCCGCCATCACGGTCGACGGCGGCTACTCCGTCAATGGTTAAGCGGCGGGCCGTCATTGTTTGCATTGCGTTTCGCGCTCATCTTCGCCGTAGCGAATAGCACGCGCCCATCAAGGCGCACAAACCAGCCAAGACGAACGTCGACGGCTCGGGCAGCGTGATGTTATCGCTGACCGCGAAGCCCCAATGATTGTCCTCGCGCGAGACGACGGTCATTTTGCCATCGGTGATGTGTACGACCAGGAAATTTCCATCCTTGGCGGCGCTGCCGTCAAACACGTTGTAGCCGTCCCACTGGTAGGCGAGCGTGGTGTGCAGGTGACCGTGGAAGATGCCCAGGATGTTGTGTCCGGCAATCGTATCGGCGAAAGCCTGCCGCTCGGCGTCGGTCCACCAGCCGAGCGAGAACGAATCGAAGCCAAAGTGCTGCATGATGATGATCGGCGTGTTGGACGTGGTGTAGTGCGCCAGATCGTCCTGCAAGAATTGCAGACTATAGCCCGACCGATCGTTCATGCCGGGATAGATGTTCAGATTGATGAAGTGGATTCCCTGCCAGTCCCAGGAATAATTGAGCCCATTGGCTGACAGATCCGTGATGCCCGGCCGCACCAGGTTGCGCTCGCGGATCATGTCGAGCGTGTAGCTGTGGGTGGTATTGTCGACGTCGTGATTCCCGTAACCTTCGTAGACGGGGTACTTGATGCGCCCGCTGCCGTCGACGGCGTAATCCTCGTTGAAGCCGTCGGCGTCGATGCCGGGAACATGAAAGCCGTACGCGTTGGGCCGTTCCGGCGTATCGGTCAGATCGCCGGCCACAAGTACCCCGGAAGGGGTCGCAACCGTGCCGCCGATCGAGGCGGGATAGGCCGTGCCCGGCAGGTTGTTCATGGCATCGATCGTGGCCTTGTTCCCCTGCTCGTTGTTGACCCACAGATCGAGCCCGTAGTGCGTGTCCGCCGTGAAGAAGAACGTCAGGTCCGTGGCCTGCGCCACTTGGGAAGGGACGACGATCACAAGAGAAAAGAGCAGGCCGAGGACCACGGCCGGAAAAGTGCGATGTGAGGCTGCACGAATCAAGCGGCAGGAGAGCCCGCCTTCGAGGAGCGGGGCGGGCGTACGGTTTATCGTCATTAGGCAGTTTCCGGCTTTGGGTGATCAGCGATACAAAGGAGCGACCAAACATCGAGGCGAAACCAGCGGTCGCCCGTCCAGGCGAATCCGGCTAAGGCCAGCGCACCGTGGATGCAAAAACGTGCGCCGGCAAAGCGCCAGACTCTCGGCGGGCGAGGGTCATGGGAACGACGCTAGCGCGCTTGTCTGGAGAACAAGCGCAGGTCGTCGAGAGAGATTCAGAGAATCGCGATCACTAGCGGGCCCCAGGCTGTGATGAGGAGCCGATTATGTAATCGGGCCAAGGGCGTGTCAACGATTGCGGCGTCTGTTATGCCAGGCGTCCGCGAAGCAAATTCCTGGCTGCCCTACTGCCTTCTGCCTGCCGCCCTCTACTCTTCACCGCCGGCGTTGGCCACGGCGGCCGGGCGGCGGACGGAGAGCGTGATCGGGCGCGAGGCTTGAATGCCAGCGGCGTTGGCCACCGCGTGAATGCGACGGCTGGTGTCGGGCACCCACTTGGCCGCGGTCAGAAAGATCTGTCGCTCGGTCTCGCCGGCGCGAATCAAAACGCCGTTGAGCCCGATGTTGTCGACGATCACGCCGTGCGGCAAATTGTCGACGTCGAAGGTGGCCAACTCGTCGAAACCGTTGCGTTCGACTTTCAGAAGCGCCGTGATTGTCGTGCCCGGCGCGATCGTCAGTTCGGCCGGCTCCAGATGCACGATCAGCTTGGGCTTTGCGGCCGGGGCGAGCTTGGGCGCGGCGAGGGACTTTTCGACCCAGGCCCCATCGATCTTGGCCTTGGCCGTGATCTTGACGCCGGCCAGGGCTTCGTCCGTCGGCTTGGCGGCGTCGGGTGTGGCGTTGACCACGGCGCGTGCCTCGTTGTGGCCGGCTTGAATCACGGTCGGCGTCGACAGGCTGAAGCCGGCCGGCAGCCCCGTGGCCTCGATCAGAATCTCGCCGTCGAACCCATCGCTGCGGTCGGCCACGAACGTCAGTCGCTGTCCACTTCCTGCCGGGACGGTGATATCGCGCTCGTTCGTGCGGACGGCGAAATCGGGACGCGGCTGTCGCACGACCAGGCGGTAGGCGAACATCTCGTCCCCCAGTCCGCGCACGTCGCTGACACGCGCCAGGTATGTGCCGTCGGCCGGTGCAGTGAACGCCAGGCGCGAATCGCGCCCCAGCTTGCGATCGCCGTCGTCGTCGTTCTCGTAGTTGATCTGAAACACCGGCAAGCCGGTCGACACCAACTTCGCGCCGATCGGATGCGGCACGACCGTGTAAATGCTCTCGTCGAGCGGGTGCGCGCGGGCGCTAGTGTCGAAATAACCGCGCCGCTTGCCAGCCGAGGTATACATCTGAATTTCGGAATCGGGTCCCTGCGGCATGCGGAAGACCTTGCAGACTTCGCCTTGCAGGTAGATGTACTCGTTGAGCTCCATCTCCTCCCAGCTCTTAACGCGCATGCCGGGGGCAATGGAATCGATCGGGCGAAATTCCAGGTACGAATCGCGCACCGCCTGCAACAGCAAGCGCGGCACCGGTTGACCCTGCACGTCGAGCACTTCCAGCTTTGCGTCGAGCGGACTTTTGCGGCGGGCGGCTTCGACCTCGACGAGCCACGTCTGACCTTTGCGCGCTTCGAAGCGATACAGATCGACGTCGGCCGCGCCTGTGTCGCTCGCAACTCCGATGCGCCCACCTGCCGCGCCCGGTACCGCCAGCGACGTGGCCTGCTCGGGCCGGTCGTTGGGTTCGTTCTCGACCGTCTCGGCCAGGTCGGAGACCAAGACCTTCAGCCCGCCGCGGCTGCGGAACTGATTCGCGTCGAGCATCACCTCCTGTTCACCGGGCTTCTCGGCCGCGATCTTCACGCTTGCGTTGGCCGGCAAGTTGTAGCCGACCAGGTGTACGTCGCGCTCAGCTCCGGTGGCTACGCTCAACGGGAAGGCAGCCGTGACGTACGGAATCTCGCCGAGCGCCACCCGATAAAAGTGTTTGTCCGAGCCGGCCAGCGCCAGATCGCGCACGCGCACTGCGTAGCGCCCGTCGGCCGGAATCCTGTAGGCCAGGAACGGGTCGGCATCGTCGTTGAAATCATTGCTCGAGGCCACCACGCGTCCGGCCGGATCGACGATCGACAACAGGCCATTAAGTTTCGAACCCAGGCGTTTGGCTTCGAGGTCGACGACAATCGTCTGCCCGGCCCGAGCGTCGAAGGTCACGTGATCGACGTCTCCCATCGCGGCGAGATTTCCCCAGACACAGGTGGGGAGCGAGACAGGCGCGATCGTGGCCACCGCCGCATTCGGCTCGACTTCAACACGCTGCGGCAGGTTATCGACCTCGATCGGCAATTGTCCGCTGTCGCCGCCGCTGGTCGTGACGGACAGTTGATATTTGCCGCGCGGCGTGTCGGCGGCCGGCACGATGTCGACCAACAATTCGTCACTGCGCGACAGCTCGGCATCGGTTGGAACGATCGTGGCCGTGAACTGGCCGCGATCGAGCTTCACCGCACGCGCTTCCAACAGATTTTTGCCGACGATCTTAACGCGGGTTGCAGTGCCACGCTCGACCCCGCGCGGCTCGAGCGTGGTAATCTCGGGTTTCGGCAGCGGCACGCGCTCGCCCGTGGTCACGTCGTAGTAGGCTACGCTGCCATCCAAACGGCCGGCCAAGAGTGTCTTGTTGTCGGCCGCGATGGCCAGGGCGCCAGCCCAGTCGGGCTGCGCCTCGAACTCTCGTTTCTCCAGGTATTGCGTGGCATCCCACAATTTCAGCGTGCGATCTTCGGCAGCGCTCGCGAGCCACCGGCCGTCGGGCGAAAACGCCAGCTTGACGATCGCACCCTCGTGAGCGAAACGGGTATGAACGAGCGGGTTCGTACCCTCTTTCGCCGAATCGCTGATCTGCCACACGCGAATGCGGTTGTCGACTCCGCCGGCCACGACATACTTGCCATCCGGCGAAAACGCCACGGTGTACAGTTCTTTGAGCGGCTGCCCGAACGTGTCGAGCCGCTCGCCGGTCGATACTTCCCATAGTTTCACCGACCGATCGGCGCTGGCACTGGCGAGCAAGCGGCCATTGGGACTGAAGGCAAGATCGAAAACGGCGCCGTTGTGCCCGACGATCGTGCGCACCAGCTCGCCACTGGCGGCGTCCCAAAGTTTGATCTGCTGGTCGTAGCTGCCGGTGGCGATCACCTTGCCATCAGGGCTGAGCGTGGCGGCGTAAAGGCTGTCGCGATGGCCGACGATCTTCAGCAACACAGCGCCATCGGCGACATTCCAAATGATGGCCTCGCCGAAGACTCCGGCCTCGCCGGCGGCGGTGAGCAGGCGGGCGCCGTCCTTGGAGAACTCGACGTCGGTCACGTTGCCGCGGTGGCCGGTCAGCTTGCGAACGCCGGCGCGGCTTTCGACCCCGATCAAGCGAACGTCCGCGTAGCCGGCCAAGGCCGCCAGCTTGCCGTCGGGCGAGATCGCCACGGCATTGATCTGTTGGCGCGGTGTGCCGTGTACCTTGACCTTGGGGGTTACCAGTAGCGTCGGGTCCGGCGCGGCGCCGCTGGGCCCCTTGGCCCCGGCGTCGATCCACGCCTTCACGAGTGCGATCTCATCCTTCGTCGGCCCTTCGTTTCCTTCCGGAGGCATGACCGGCTTCGCGCGTCCGTCGAGCATCAAGAGCAGCCGGCTGGAATCACTCTTGCCGGGCACGATGGCCGCGCCCCCTTGGCCGCCCTTTAGAAGGCTCTCGTGCGTTTCCAGCACCAGGCCGTGTTCGGCGTCGTCACCGTTGTGGCAACCGAGACAGTACTTCTTGAACAGCGGCGCGATGTGGGCATGGAAGTCCGGCTCGCCTGCCTGTTGTGGCTGACCGTTTTGAGCCGCGGCGGGCTGAGCGGCCGGCGCGTCGTCCGCGCGCGAAGCACGGGCCGCGGCGAACACCGCGAGCGCGACGATCAGTCCGCGAACGAGTTTTCCAGTATTCGAGTGCATGCGTCGGTGATCGGTGTGATTGCCAATCACGCTAGTGATTGAACAGAAACTCGGTGCTGCTCAGCACGCTCCAGTACATGTCCTCGACCGCTTGCCGCTTATCGGCGGCGCTAGTCGCGGCTAGCTCGGGCAGGATCTTCGCCTTTTCGGCCTCGGTGGGATAGCGCGACAGGGCCGCCAGGTACAAACCTTCGAGCAGCTTGTCATCCGAGGTATTCTCGGCCAGCAAGCGCGACATCGCATTCGCCGGCGATTGCAACTTGTCGTTCAGTGAATTGCCATTGGCGATGTGCAGCACCTGCACCACGCTCGGCTCCGCCGTCCGCTCACACTCACAGGTAACGGCTCGCTCCGGGCGGCCAAAAGCCTTGAGAAAGTACGACGCCACGTTCGAATCCGGTAGCTGCATGGCCCGCCAACCGGCCGGATAGCCGGCGAACTCCGTGGCCGCGCCCGTGACCTGCGACATCGCGTCCAGCAGCACTTCGGCCATCAAGCGCCGCGGGTAGTAGTGAGAGTAGAAACGATCGTCGCCGGCGTTCTCGGCCGAGGGGCGACTGGCGCGCTGGTACGTGTTCGATTGCAAAATCGTTCGCATGAGCGCTTTCAGGTCATAGCGGTTGTCGACGAGATACTTGGCCGTTGCGGCGAGCAGTTGCTCGTTGCTCGCCGGATTCGTCAGCCGCATGTCATCGACTTTCTCCACCAGGCCGACGCCGAAGAAGTTGGCCCACACCCGATTGGTGATCGACCGGCTGAAATACGGGTTCTCGGGCGCGACGAGCCAATCGGCCAGGGCCAGGCGGCGATCTTCCGTCGAGGCGTTCTCGAGCGATTGCCCGTCCAACGGAGCGGGCCGCTGCGGCTTGCCCGTCAGCGGTTGAATCAACTCGCCTGACGCGTCGGGATAGACGATCAGGTTCCCCTCGCCGGGCATGGTCTTGGTACGTACCCGGGCGAACAAATTGGCAAAGGCGAAATACTGGCTATTGGTCCACTTCTCAAGCGGGTGATTGTGGCAGCGGGCACAGTTGATCGACATGCCCAGGAAGGTGACGGTTGTTGTTTCGGCCAGGTCCAACGGATCGCCGTGCAGGACGTAGTAGTTCGTGGCTCCGTTTTCCAGCGTGCCGCCCTTGGCTGTCACGATCTGCCGCGCGAACTCGTCCCACGGCGTGTTGGCTTCGACCTGGTTGCGAATCCAGGTGTAGTAAGACCACAAAGCGGGAGTTCGCAGCTTCTCGCTGTTGACCAATAGCAGGTCCGACCACTTATAGGCCCAGTAGTCGACAAACTCGGGCCGCGCGAGCAACGATTCGATCAGCTTGTCACGCTTGTCGGCCGACGTGTCGGCCAAGAAGGCGCGCGCTTCCTCGATCGTGGGGAGCACGCCAATCGTGTCGAGAAACGCGCGGCGCAAGAACTCGGCGTCCGCCGCTGGCGGTGAGGGAGGAATATTCAGGCTGGCCAGCTTGGCGAGTGCCAGCTCGTCGATGAAGTTCCGCCGTGGCGCCGACGCAAATACGTCGGCCGCGACCGGCTTTTCGTAAGGCGCGCTGACCGCGGCCACGGCCACGCGGCTGGCGTACCAGGCGGTGAGCACGCCTTCGCCGTGTCCCATCACGGTCACCAGACCCGCATCGTCGATCTGCACCACCGATTCGTTGGCCGACGAGAATTTCACCCATCGCGTGACATCCTCTTGATGCCCGTCGGTGAAATAGGCGCGGACGAGAAACTGTTGCTTGTCGGCGGGCTTGAGCACGACGCCGCGCGGGAGAATCTCCAGCCGGTCGACGCGCGCGTCGGAAGGCTGCGGCGGCGCCGCGCCCGAGGCGATCCACTCGGCAATGACGCGATACTCGAGCGAGTCGGGCGAGAAGCGCAAGCCCCCTTTATGCGGC
The DNA here is from genome assembly GCA_035546535.1 of Pirellulales bacterium. Classification (NCBI taxonomy): domain Bacteria; kingdom Pseudomonadati; phylum Planctomycetota; class Planctomycetia; order Pirellulales; species Pirellulales bacterium. The sequence goes on from DASZWQ010000185.1 coordinate 85,995, forward strand.
ACCGCGCCCGACGGCTTGGTCAGCAGCAGGCTGCGTCCCGGATCCGTGGGAACCATCCGCCGGCCGCGCGCCTGGCGCGTGAGCGTGCTGAAATCTCCCTCGGGGTCGTAGCCGCGCAGCGACAGCTTGAAGCCGTTCTTGCCGGCCAGGGCGCCGTGACAGGCGCCCGAGTTACAACCGGTCTTGGAGAAGACCGATTCGACGTGATTGCGAAAGCTCCATGCAAAGGGTTTGTCCATGTCGGCGACCACGACGTGCGCCGCCGCGGTCGCGCCACCGACCGTGGCCGTGATCGTGGCTTCGCCATTGGCCACGGGACGCAACAGGCCATCCTCGATCGAGACGACCTTTGGGTTGCTCGATGTCAGTTGCGCGCCTGCGGCAACCTGGCCGAAGAATTGTCCGTTGTCGGTCCGCTCGACGACGATTTGCTGACGCGCTTCCGGTCCACCAAGCGCAATCTCGGCGGGCAAAATGGCGATCGCGTCGGCCGCGCGAACGACTTGTGTGCCGGCGAGCAGAGACGCCAGCCCCACAGCCAGCAGCACTAACCTCGCGCGGATGCGCGGCCATAGAGTTTTCTTCACCGTTGCCGCCATTTAGAAGAGCTCTTTGATCTCGTGCTTGCCAAAGTCAACCAGCGGGAACGGTCGCCCCTGCGGACCGGGTAGTTTGGTTTCCAGGTCGAGCCCGAGGCTGCGATAGATCGTCGCCACGACCTCGGCCGGCTCGACGGGGCGTTCGGCCGGCACGCCGCCGATCGCGTCGCTGCGTCCGACGACGCGCCCTCCTTGGACTCCGCCGCCGGCAAAGTGGCTGGTCCAGCATTGCGGCCAGTGATCGCGTCCGCCGGCGGGATTCACGCGCGGCGTGCGGCCGAATTCCTGCAGATTGCACACCATCGTGTTCCCGAGCAGCCCACGCTCTGAGAGATCCTCGAGCAGCGTGCTGTACGCCTGATCGTACATCGGGCAGACGATGTCGCGCATGCCCTCGATCGACGTGAACGGTTTCGAGCCGTGAATGTCCCACGTGATCTCGTCGAACACGGTGAGAAACGTGTTCACCGTGACGAAGCGGACGCCGGCCTCGATCAGGCGGCGCGCGAGCAAGCAGCATTGCCCGAAACGCGTCATGCCGTAACGCTCGCGCATCGCTTGCGGTTCTTTCGATAGATCGAACGCATCGCGGGCCTGGGCGCTCGTCATCAGGCGGAAGGCCGCTTCGAAGTTACTGTCGAGCAACTGTTCGCTGCCCGAGGCCTCGAACTTGCTCACCGTCTCGTCGACGGCCTCGCGCATACGGCGGCGACGGTCGAGCCGCGCCTGGCCGATCGCGGCCGGCGGTAGCAGGTCGGGAACCTGAAAGTTCGGCTTCGACGGATCGGCCATCAGCGCGAACGGGTCGTGCGCTTTACCCAGGAACCCGGCGTCCTGGCCGTGCGGCAGGTTCCCGCCGGTGCGCCCCATCGGCTCGGGCAGGATGACGTGGGCGGGCAAATCCGACTTGCGGCCGCGCAGGTAGGCCAAGGCGCAACCGGCGTGCGGCGTGTTGATGCCGCCGGTAAACAGCCGGCCCGTTTGCAGCATCTGATGCCCGGTGTCGTGTACCGCGGCGGCCGTGTGAAAGCAACTTCGCACGAGCGAGTACTTGTCGGCGTGCTTCGCCATGCGCGGGAAGATTTCCGAGATTTCGATCCCGTCGGCGTTCGTCTTGATCGGCTTAAAGGGGCCGCGGATTTCGGCCGGAGCCTCGGGCTTCATGTCCCAGCAGTCGATCTGGCTGGGCGCGCCGAGGTTGAAGATCATGATCACCGACCGCTCGTCGTGCCCGTCGGCGACCCGACCTTGAGCCTTAGCGGCCATGAGTTCCGGGAGGGCCAGGCCGACGGCCGAGAGCGTTCCGGCCTGCAAGAATTCGCGGCGCGAGACTCCGTCGCAGGTGTGTGCCACTGCTTTACCGACGAGGTCGAGCATTGCAGTTTTCCCTCGGGATTGGTGGGGCGGCGGCGACAAAAAGAACCGGCCAAGGGCCGCGCTAGGCGAGACTTGGATCGTAGCATGCGCGCAATCGGCCGGCAACCATTTCGATATCGCCGCAAGTGCCGCCGCCATAAGCGGATCGCAGGCGCAAGGCCCGTCGAAACCAGGGTTCCCAGCGGCCGCGTGATTTGTCCGGACGGCCGGTTTGAAGGCCGACCCGAGGCTTAGGATCTGCCTCGTGCGCTTCGAATCGCCGGCAGTACCGCTAAACCACCGAGAAGGGCCAACGCCATCGTGCCGGGCTCGGGAACTCTCGTCGTCGCCACGATCTGCCCCGAGAATACCGCGTTCACCGTTTGGATACCCATATCCAGCGGCACGGTCACCTGGATGGGGATCGTGATCGTATTGCCCGCGATGGTGCCAAGACCGGCCGAGGCGAGTTGTCCGTCGCTGCCAGCGATCGAGGTCGAGCCCAGGGCAAATGGCAAGCCGGTCTGGAAGTTCTGCGTTGGCGGGTTGTAGTCGCCGACGCCGGTATTCAGGTTGAAATCGAGATTCCCTGCGGTGTTCGTGTAAGTCAACCCTGTCGTGTCGAAGGAGCCGGCCGAGATCGTGGCCGAGCCGGTCAGGCTTGCCAGGGCCGAGTCGATGGCCGCGTATCCGGCCAGCGCCGCCGTATTCAGATCGAGCGGGTCGCCGGGATTGGTGGGAAAAATGACCGTCAGCCCGTAGTTGGCTGTTTGCGTACTGCCGATGTTGGGACTCGCGGGAGGAAGATCAGGGAGTGGGCTGGTCGTGCCGGCGACCGCGTTGCCGCCGGTCGCGTTCGGGTAAATGCCCGCCTGCGAACCGAAACCAATCGAGCTGGAATTGAAGGTGACACTACCGCCCCCCGTGGTCGCATCCAGCGTCCCACTCAACGGCTCTGTGTCACTGCCGGCAAACTGCGCAAGCGACGCCGGCATTCCACTGGTTGGGTCAACGAAGGACAAGCTCAGATGGCTCTGAGAAGAATCGATGGTGTACGTCGCTCCGTGGGCCATTTGACTTGCGAGTGCAACCGCCAAGACGCCGCCAATAGCTCGAATCATGATGCTTCTCTGCTTGCTCATGTGTTCAGGAGAATTTCGACCGCAGGTACGCCGAAGCCAAATACCGATCAGTCACTTTCGATCGGGTAGCGCCAACCGCGAGGGAAAATCACGGCCGGAGTCTGCTCGAATGGTGCTAATAAGAACCCAAAACAAAAGCCGGACAGGCTCAGCTTTTGAATAGGCTCTTTGTCGTGCTCACTAGCACCGCGGACTCGGAAAAGATGGCCGGGCAAATGCCCGAGGCCCTCCACATGTTGCAAAACGATTACAGTTAACGCAATAGTTTTGCCAGAATTCAAGGGCCTCTCGGCCCAGTGCGAAGCGCGTGCCAGAGCGGCGAGGTTAACCCGTCCTGCGCAACCACCGGCTGATTTCCGCGCCCACTTCGGCCGGCAGGGCCTCGCGAAATTGCACGTGGCCCGACTCGAAGGAGGCCACCACATGGCCGTCGCGAAGGGCCAAGGCGTTCGTGGCCTTGGCTCCGATCCGATCCGCCGATGTCACCACGCCTTCCAGATTGAGCGGATCCGAGCCAGCAACGACGAGGTAATCCGTGGCCGGCTCGCTATCGCGGGCGCTGCGCAGCCGCTGGACGGAATTCTCGGCGGCGTATTGCTCACCACCGACCCCGGAGACGAACCGGCCGCCGCGAATCTCGCCGCGCGCTTCCAGGCGCCGCAGGACCGGCACCAACTGTCCCCATGTGGGGGCCGCGGCCTCGCGGGTGAGCAGGTCACGGAACAACACGCCCCACCGCCGCAGGAGTTGCGTCACCCACTGCTTGAGCCACTCGTCTCCGTCGATCGCCGGCATAGTCCCCGGAAACAGCGACCAGCGCCCCGCGCTCGCCAGGCGGCTTGCACCGGCGGAATGCTGAGCCTGCCGCTCGCGGCGACGACGCCGCGTGCCGCGCGATTGTGTCGCCAAGACACGCAGCGGCGCGAATCCGTCGGCCGTGAGCATTCCAAGTTGCGCCAGTTCCAATAAGGCTTCGTCCAAGTGCGTCGGCAACAAGTCGGCGACAGCCAGCAAGTCGTGATAGAAAAGAGCGCCGCGCGTTTGCAAAGCTTCGAGCACCGCGCGGGCGTTGCTGCTGACCGGCGCGGTCGCTGCTTCGCGATCGGGGGGCAATAGCCAAGGCAAATCATTGCGCAACACGAGCGACAGCGGTACCGCACGCGTCAAACGGCTGCGGCTGGCACGGCCGTTTTCCTCGGGCCGGAAGGGGCGCAAACGACCCCAGGTCAGTTCCCCCGAGAAGGCGAGCTGATCGAGCCAGGCCGGATCGTAATCCTTGATGCGCAACGGCAGGATGCGTCGTTCCCAGACGCCCGCCGCCATTTCGAAACCTTGCAACTGGCGAATCACCTCGCGCACGCCCGCCGGGCCAGTCAGGCGATGGTCGGGCGTCAGGTGTTGATGCTCGGCCAGAAATCGCAGAAATACTGGCGGCTCGACCGGTTCGATTTGCCGGCGCAGCCGATCGAGCGTCAGGCGATGAATCCGCGCGAGCAGCCGGCGATCGCACCATTCGATGGGCGGCGTCGCCTGCGAATCCTGCGGTGTGAACAAGTCGTCCCCCTGACGCGCTCTCGCGCCGGGCGGCGTGTAGCGGCCGCGCATCGCCATTCCCTCGGCCTCGAGCGCCATCAGGGCCGCCTCGACGCGACCGACATCCAAACCCAACTCGTGCGCCATGCGCACGGCCGTCACCGGTCCCGCGATCTGCAGCCGTCCGCGCAGGAGGTTCACTAGCGCTTCGGACGATTCCCACTGCTGGCGTACTGACGAAGGTAGCCCCGGCTTGCGCTCGATTTCGGCCGCGGGGAGCGCCGCGGCAACCAGCGGCCAATTCTCCGTCGCCAGCCACAGGGGAGGCCGATCGGGTATTCGAGCGCGCGTCGCCCGGCCCGCGGTTTGGAGCTCTGCGAACAGGCCGGTCCAGGCCAAGCCTTCCTGCTCGAGCAGGACGCCTTGGGCGATGAGCGCGTCGTGCAATTCATCGGCATCGCGCACCAGGGGTCGGGCCTCTTCGCGCACTTGCGCAATGGCGTCGGGATCGAGCCAGCCCAGGTCGCGCACGGCGGCGATGTCGAGTGTGCGCCGCACCGAGACGGCGCGTGTGCGCCGTTCTTCCAAGGGCGCGCCGTCGAGGAACGCATAGGGATTAGCGTTGATGATCTGGTGCGAAAACGGCGATGGCTCGCGCGTGTCGGCCGGCACCAGCTCGACGTCGCCGCCGGCGATGCCGCGCAGCACGTCCAGCCAGCCGTCGATGTCCATCGCTTCGTGCAGGCAGTCGTGAACGGTCTGGTTCACAAGCGGATGGTCGGGAATTTCCACGTCGCCCGAATGATTTTCCAGGCAGCCGACCGTTTGCGGAAAGACCGACGCCAGCAGATCGTCGGAGCGATGGCGCTGCAGGTAGGGGGGCACCTTCTTGCCGCCGCGATAGCGGAGGATGGCGAGTGCCCGCGTGGCGTTCCAGCGCCAGCGCGTCTGGAACAAGGGCGCCGCCAAGAGAGCCTGTTCCAACAGCGGCTGGCCATTCTGCGGATTCAGCATCTTAAAGAGCGCATCGACGGGGAAGCTGTGCTGCGGTCCCATCGACAACAGCACGCCGTCGTCGGTGGCGCTGGCTTGCAGCTCGAAATCGAAGCTGCGGCAAAAACGCTTCCGCATCGCCAGGCCCCAGGCGCGATTGATCCGCGCGCCCAAAGGGGCATGAATCACGAGTTGGCTGCCCCCCGATTCGTCGAAGAACCGCTCGAAGACGATCTGCCGCTGCGTGGGAATGGCGGGAATGGCGGCTTTTTGCGCTGCGACATAGCGGGCAGCTTGCGCGGCCGCCCAATCGTCGGCGCCACACTCGGCCACCAGCCAGGCGGCCGCTTGCGAGAGATCGACGTCGTCGCGGGGCGGGCCCCCTTCGACCGATGACTCGTGGGGCCGGCCCGGTGGAATCTCGATGCGCGAGGCGATTTCGCTGCGCAGTGCCGCGACTTCGGCAGACAACTCGCGCGTGCGGCCAGGCGCTTCGCCCAGCCAGAAAGGGACCGTGGCCGGCGCGCCTTGCGCGTCTTGCACCACGACTTCACCGCCGCGCACATAACGAATGCGCCACGACATGTTGCCGAGCTGGAAAACGTCGCCGGCCTGACTTTCGATTGCGAAGTCTTCGTTCAGCGTGCCGACGAAAGTGCCGTCCTCCTCGGTGACAACGCGATAGTCGGCCACCTCGGGAATGGCGCCGCCGGAAGTGATCGCGGCGATGCGCGCCCCGCGCCGCGCCCGCAGCCGGCCGTTGATCCGATCGCGGTGCAAGTGAGCGCCGCGGCCCGTTTTGGGATCGGCCCCCTGCGCGACCAGTTCCACGGCCGCTTCGAAATTCTCGCGGCTCAATTCGCGGAATGGCCAAGCCCGGCGGCACAGCGCATACAGCTCGCTTTCATCCCATTCATCGGCGGCCACGGCGGCCACGATTTGCTGGGCCAAGATATCGAGCGGCGCGGCGGGAATTTCGATCGCATCCAGACGCCCACGCCGCACCGAGCGAATAACCGCCAGGCATTCGAGCAACTCATCGCGCGAGAGCGGAAACAGCCGTCCCTTGGGCACCAGGCCCAGCGAATGCCCCGACCGACCCACGCGCTGCAAAAACGTGGCAATCGAGCGCGGCGAGCCGAGCTGGCACACCAGGTCGAGGTAACCGACGTCGATCCCCATTTCGAGCGAGGCCGTGGCGACGATGGCTTTCAATTGGCCCGTCTTCAAACGCTCTTCGGCCGAGAAACGCATCGCGCGCGACATGCTGCCGTGATGCCCGGCCACGGCGTCTTCGCCCAACAGTTCGATCAAATGATGCGACACGCGTTCGGCCAGCCGGCGCGTGTTGACGAAGATCAGCGTGCTGCGATGCGTGGTGATGAGCTGCGTCAGGCGCTCATACACCTCGCCCCAGCATTCGTGCGAGCAGACGGCGGCCAGCTCGCTGGGCGGAACTTCGATCGCCAGGTCCAGCTCGCGCTGGTGACCGACGTCGACGATCGTGCAGGCGGGCGGGTTTTCTGGATCCGGCCCGGCGCCGACGAGAAATCGGGCCACGTCTTCGATCGGCCGCTGGGTCGCCGACAGGCCGATCCTGGTCGGCCGCACGCCGGTCAGGTCGACCAGACGCTCGAGCGACAACGCCAGATGGCTGCCCCGCTTGTCGCGCGCCAGGGCATGAATTTCGTCGACAATCACGGTCCGCACGCCGCGCAGCATCTCGCGGCCGCGGACGCTGGTGAGCAGTAGGTACAGCGACTCGGGCGTGGTCACCAGGATATGTGGCGGGTGGCGCAACATGGCCTGACGCTCGGTGGCCGGCGTATCGCCGGTGCGCACCGCAGCACGAATCGGCGGCGCGCGGTGGCCGGCCTCAATCGCGGCGGCCCGGATCTCGGCCAGCGGCACTTCCAGGTTGCGATGAATGTCGTTCGACAGGGCCTTCAGCGGCGAGACGTACACGACCTGGGTTTCATTGGCCAGTTCGCCGGCCATCCCCTGCCGGAACAGGCGGTCCAGGCACCACAGAAACGCGGCGAGCGTCTTGCCCGAGCCGGTTGGTGCCGCGATCAGCGTGTGGTGCCCGCTAGCGATGCTGCGCCAGCCGCGTCGCTGTGGCTCGGTGGGGGTGCCGATGCGGTCGCGGAACCAGCGTTCGATGATCGGATGGAATAGCGCCGTGGCGTCGTCAGCCGCCGCGGCGAAAAGTTCGGTCGTGGCCACGAGAGCCAGCCTCCCGGGTAATCAGAGCGGTCGAGCGCATCGAATGACGCGACAACTCATCTTACCGGGAATGGAGTGCGGCACGAAGCACGGGCGCCGGGATGCACGCCGGGGCCGACTCTGATGGACGGTCGGCCGATCTTGCGTCGCTGGACACAGCCGCCAGCGGGGCGGAACGAGGCACGAAGGGCACACGCCGGACCGGAGCCGCTCAGAAACCGCGTCGTCCAGGGCCACCGCCACCGCCGGTCATGGGAATGCCACGCTGCACCATGCGGTTGGCCATCATCCGGCCGTATTCGGCACGCTGCGTCTGTCGTGCCGCGGATGAATTATCGAGAGCCGAGCGGCGCTGTTGACCGCGGTCTCCACCGCCGCCGTTTCCGCCGCGACCACCACCTTGGCCGCCGTTGTTTCCGTTGTTGTTGCCCGCTGTGCCACTGGCCTGCTGCTTAGCTCGTTCGGCGTCGCGTTCCTTCCGTTTCTTTTCCCATTCCTTGCGCCGTTTGAGCATCTCGTCGATGTCCTTGTCGAGCGCCTTCGTCTGGTCCTTCTTCGACATGGCGAAGAACTCGTTCATCTTCTCCTGCTCGCGTTTTCGCCATCCGTCATTGCCACGATCGAATTGTTGCCGGACCTGCCGCCGCTGTTCGTCGGAAAGCTGGTCCATGGCCTCGCGCATCTGTCCGAAGAGTTTCCCACGATCTTCGCGCGAGAGATCCTCGTTGCGCAACTGCTGTCCCAGGTCCATGACCAGGGCTACCTTCGGATCGGTGCGAAAGGCGTAGTAGGCTCCCGCTCCCCCGGCCAGAAGCAGCGTAAGCGCCGCGGCGAGGATCCATTTCTTGCCGTTCATATTCGTTCCCCTGTCGAGCAGGCAAAAGTGTCAATTTGCCACGTGGCCGTCGATGTAGAGAAAGTTTCGCGAGCCGACCGTACCAGGCGCCGCGTGGAACGGCGCGAAGTCGAAAACGATCCAGATGGTGCTCGAGTCGCGATTCTTGACGATTTCCTCGCGCCGCTTCGGAAGTTGCTGCTTCGGATCCCAGACGATTGGCGAATTGTACTCATAGCTCATCGTCTCCAGCTCGAAGAACGTCAAACCATCTCCGAGATTTGGACTGAAGCGGTCTTTGGTGGGATCGAAGCTCTGCGTGTCCTCGCCGTCGGTCGAGGTCTGCAGCGCCGTCCCCTCATCGACATAAGCGGTTTCGGCCTGCACGTCGTCAGGACACTGGAACGAGTTGGCCTGGTTTTCGATGTATTGCCCGAGCGTCACACGCAGTGTGGGACGACGCACCAGTTTCGGTTGTGGCGCCGGCGGGTCAGGCGGCACGCTCAGCATCTGGCAGCAATCCGGATACCGGCCGAATGCGCCTTGCGCGTCGACGTACATCTGCAACGCCAGACCGATCTGGTGCAGATTATTCTTGCACTGGGTCTTGCGGGCTGTCGCGCGCACGTATTGCACGGCCGGCAACAGCATGCCGACCAGGATGCCGATGATGGCGATCACGACCAGCAACTCGACGAGAGTAAACGCTCGGTGCTGCCGCGGCGCACCGGCGGTCCGTTGATTCTGAATTCGGAGGTCCATACTTGCCCTTCCGCGAATCGAGTCGATTGGGACCCGAGGAGGTTCTCCTTAAGCTTTATTAACCCCGGCCCGCCCGGCAGGTGTCGGGCATTCCGTCGTACCCGGGGAAACGTGCCAATGCCAGCGATGCCTTGGTCGAACGACGTTCTACCCGCCGAATCGCAACCATCGCGAATGTGCCTGGCCTCATGCCGCAAGTCTTCCCCGGGCAAGGGTTTGCTTGCCGATGGTCTACATACTAAACTGCCCGGCGCCCGCGTGTCATCCTCAGTATCTCGGGCTCAGGATTTCTGGCTTCTCGGGAAAGGCAAACGACCTATGAAGGCTATCCGTTGCAAGGCCTGGTGTCAGCCGGCCGACCTGGCGCTCGAAGACGTCCCCCGCCCGGAGCCCCGCCAGGGTGAAGTGCTGATCAAAGTACACACGGCGGCTCTGAATTTCCCCGACGTGCTGATGATCCAGGGGCTGTACCAGGTAAAGCCTCCGTTGCCGTTCACGCCCGGTTTTGAATTGGCCGGCACGGTCGAGGCCGTGGGCCCAGCAGTCACCGATTTCGCGCCTGGTACGCGGGTGCTGGCACAGTGCGACCTTGGCGCGTTCGCCGAATTTGCCCTGGCGCCAGCGCACTCGGTACGGCCGGTGCCAGCGGGGTTGAATGACGACGAGGCGGCCGCGTTTCCGCTGGTTTATCAAACGTCGTATTTTGGTCTGATTTATCGGGGCCAGTTGGCGCCCGGCGAATCGGTTCTTGTCCATTCGGCCGCCGGCGGCGTGGGGCTAGCTGCGGTGCAGATCGCCCGCGCTTTCGGCGCCGGCAAGATCATCGGCACCGTGGGATCGGACGATAAGCGCGACGCCGTGCTGGCAGCCGGCGCCGACGTGGCGCTCAACTACCAGGCCGAAAACTTCGTCGACGCGGTGAAGGAGGCCACCGGCGGCCGCGGCGCCGACGTCATTTATGATCCGGTCGGCGGTGACGTCTCGGAGCAGAGCACACGGTGCATCGCCTTCGAAGGGCGGCTGGTGATCATCGGCTTTACCAGCGGCAAGTTTCCCACGTTCAAGGGAAATCACATCCTGGTGAAGAACTACAGCGTGGTCGGACTCCACTGGGGCTTCTACCGGCAGATGAATCCGGCAAAGATCGAGCAGGGCTGGCGTGACCTGATGAACCTTTTCGAGACGGGCAAGCTCAAGCCCGTTATCGCGGCGCGCTATCCCGTGGCGCAAGTGGCCCAGGCGATGAACCATCTGACGTCGCGCCGCGCGATCGGCAAGATCGTTTTGCACTGGTGAGCATCCAAGTAAGGGGGGAGCCTATGCCCAAGCACATCGAGAAGCCCACGATCATCAAGGCGGCCGGCAATAAGCCGAAGGTGATCGAAGAGTTCATCGGGCGCGTGAATTCGCAAACGGCCGAGGTGAGCATCGCGCGGATGAACAGCCCCGGCGGCTGGCTCGAACCGGGGCAGACGCCCGAGTTCGACGAATACAGCATCGTGCTGCGCGGCATGCTACGTGCCCAAACCAAAACCGGCACGATCGACGCTCGCGCCGGCCAGGCCATCGGCATTCCACGGGGCCAGTGGGTGCAGTACAGCACGCCCGAGGCCGAAGGAGCCGAATACATCGCCGTGTGCGCGCCGGCCTTCTCGCCTGCGACCGTGCATCGCGATGAGGAACGTCGATGACCGGCTCGCGGCCGACGGACGGTATGGAGGAATTCAACCGCCGCGTCGACTTTGGACGCACCTCGGCTGATTACGCGCGGTACCGCGCCGGCTTTCCACAGGAATTCTTCGACCGGCTGCGCCGCTTCGACATCGGTTTGCCGGGGCAGCGGCTGCTCGACCTGGGTGCGGGCACCGGCGCGATCGCCCGCGCCATGGCTGCCGCCGGGTGCCACGCGACGGCGCTCGATCCCGCGCGGCCTCAATTGCAAGAAGCGCGGCGTCTGGCCGAAGATGCCGGGCTCGCGCTTGAGACAATCGTCGCCAAGGCCGAGGGAGTGCCGCTAGTGGACGCGACATTCGACGTCGTCACGGCCGGGCAGTGCTGGCACTGGTTTGATCGAGCTAGGGTGGCCGCCGAGGTGCGTCGCCTGCTGGTGGACGGCGGCGCACTGGTGATTGCTCACTTCGACTGGCTGCCGTTGCCGGGCAATGTGGTCGAGGCCACCGAGCGGCTGATCGAGCGCTACAACCCGGCTTGGCATTTCGGCGGCGCCACCGGCTTTTACCCACAGTGGGTGCCGGGGCTGACGGCGGCGGGCTTTACCGACTTGGAAACGTTTTCCTTCGACCAGGAAGTGCCCTATAGTCACGAGGCGTGGCGCGGCCGCACGCGCGCGAACGCTGGCGTGGCGGCATCGCTGTCGGCCGCGGATGTGTCGCGCTTCGACCAGGATTTGGCGCAGTTGCTGGCCGAGCGTTTTCCGACCGACCCGATGGCCGTACCGCATCGCGTGTTTGCCATTATCGCTCGCTCGCGCGCCGTCGACCGGCGCGTTTAGTTGCACGAACCATTCGTCGTTGCGAGGTACTTAACATGTCCGATGCATCGACCGCACCGACAACGAATGTACCGCCACCCGCGAAAAAGCCGGGCACCGTTCGCCTTCTTGGCCGGGGCCTGTTAGCGGCGATTTTGCTGATCGCGGCGTACTTGCTTTTCTGGCCGTCGCCGATCGATCCTGTTCCGTACGAGCCGCCGCCGATTCCGCCCTTGGTGGGCGCACTGGCGCCGAATGAAGAGCTCGCTTCGGCAGAATTGATCGCCGTCGGCAAAGTGGACGGGCCTGAGGATGTCGAAGTAGACGCCCAGGGGCGCATCGTCACTGGCCTGGCTGATGGACGCATCGTGCGTGTCGATCCTGACGGCACGGTAAACACGCTCGTCAACACCGACGGGCGCCCGGTCGGTATTGCTACCGCGCCGGACGGCAATCTGATCGTGGCCGACGCCGTGAAGGGGCTATTGTCGATCACTCCCGAGGGCGAAGTGACGCTACTCGCGAATGGGGCGGGCAACGAACCCTTGGGCTTTGCCGACGATGTGACCGTGGCTCGCGACGGCACGATTTACTTTTCCGATGCGAGCACGAAGTTCGGTCCCAACGAGTATCTGTACGACATGCTCGAAGGCCGGCCGCATGGCCGGCTGGTGCGCTACGACCCCTCGACGAAAACTACCACGGTGCTCTTGCCGGATATGTGCTTTGCCAACGGCGTGGCGCTGTCGCAAAACGAAGATTTTCTGGTCGTCAACGAAACGTATCGATTTCGCATTCTGCGTTATTGGTTGAAAGGGGAGCGCGCCGGCGAGTGGGATGTGTTCGCCGACAATCTGCCTGGTTACCCGGACAACATCACGCAGAGCGGTCACGGCACGTTCTGGCTGGCACTTTTCACTGTGCGCAATGAGCAGGCCGATTGGCTGTCGCCGCGCCCGTTCGTCAAGAGCGTGATGGCGAAGTTGCCGGCGCTGCTGTGGCCAAAACCGCAGCCGTACGCCTTCGTCGTCCAACTCGACGAGGGTGGAAAGTTCATCAATAGCCTGCAAGACCCCACGGGTCAGCACTTGCGCGAGGTGACGAGTGCCTTCGAACGCGACGGATATCTTTACCTAGGCAGCCTGCACAACGACCGCATCGGCAGGTACAAACTGCCCGGAGAAGCTGCGACAACGCCATGAGCCGCACCGAATCGCAATTCGAGCTTGCGCGTAATTATCTGGCCGGTGGCGTCTCGGCGTCGACACGCGTCAATCGCGCCCTGGGCCGGCCGATGTATTTCGACCGCGCCGCCGGCTGCCGCCTGTGGGATCTCGACGGCCGCGAGTATATCGACCTGTGTACCAGCCACGGCGCCGCGCTCTTGGGCCATGCTCATCCCGAAGTGCTCGAAGCCGTGCAAGGCGCGATCGCTCGCGGCGCGCCGTGCTCGTACGAAAATGAAACGCATGCACTGCTGGCGCGCGAGCTGTGCGAAGCGATTTCGTGTTGCGACCGGGTGCGCTTTACCGGCTCGGGCAGCGAAGCCACGATGCACTGCCTGCGGCTGGCCCGCGCGTTTACGGGGCGCACGAAGCTTTTGAAGTTCGAGGGAAATTTTCACGGCTATCACGATCAGGTGATGTTTGCCCTGTCGGCCCCGCCCGATGGTCCCGGCCCCGTGACGCATCCCACGGTCGCTCCGGCTTCGACCGGCATGGTGCCGGCGCTTGCCGAGCAACTGGTCGTCGTGCCGTTCAATCGGCCCGACCTGCTGGAACAGGCTTTTGCGCTGCACGGCCACGAATTGGCCGCGGCGATCTGTGAACCAATCTACTACAACGCTGGCTGTATTCTGCCGGCGCCCGAGTTCATGACGGCGCTGCGACGCCTGACGCAAAAGCACGGCGCACTTTTGGTTTTCGACGAAGTCTTGTGCGCGTTCCGCATGGGCCCGGGCGGCGCCCAAGAATACTTGGGCGTGACGCCTGACTTATGCACGTTGGGCAAGGCCATCGGCGGCGGCTTTCCCTTGAGCGCGTTTGGCGGGCGGCACGACATCATGCGCCGCCTGATGCCCGAGGGGGATTGCCAGCACAGCGGCACGTACAACGGCCACGTGGTGCCGGTCGCGGCTGGCCTGGCGGCGGTGCGTGCTTATCGCCGGCCGGGCTTTTACGACCATATCAATGCCGTGGCCGGGAAGTTGTACGCCGGACTCGCAGGCCTGTTCCAGCGGCACAAGATTGCGGCGCGCGTGCAAGGATTGGGCGCGCGGTTCGGCATCTATTTCGGCATCACGCACGAAGTGCGCGATTGGCGCGACACGCTGGCCCACGATCGCGCGAAAATGTTGCGCTTCATCGCGGCCTCGATCGGCGAAGGCGTCTACTTCCACGACTACGGCGGCGCCGCGTGCCATCACGGCTTCTGCTCGGCCATGACCGTGGCCGACGTCGACGAGGCGCTCGCCCGGCTCGATCGGGCGCTTGCGCGCGTGGCGCACGAAGCTTGAGAAAGGGCGTCCCAGCATGCGCGTCGCCATCGGCCAACTCTGGCAAGAGACGAACACGTTCAATCCGCTGCCCACGACGCGGCAGGATTTCGAAGATTTTGGCGTGGTTCGCGGCTCGCAGATCATCGAACGGTTTCACGACACGAACGAGCTGGGCGGGTTCATCCAATCGCTGCGCGCGTGGCCCGAGCGGCCGGAAATCGTCGGCCTCGTTCGCTTGCCGGCCTGGCCCAGCGGCCGGGCTACGGCGGAAACGTTCCGCTGGCTGCGTGATGAGATTGTGTCGTCGCTGCGCGCGGCACTGCCCGTCGATGCCGTTTTGCTTGCGCTGCACGGCGCCATGGTTGCCGACGAGCATCCCGACGTCGAAGGTGAAGTGCTGGCGGCCTTGCGCGAAGTGTTGGGGCCGACGGTGCCGCTCGTGGCGACGCTCGATCTGCACACGAACATCACCGAGCGGATGGTCGCTTCGGCCGATGCGCTGGTGCTGTATCACACGGCGCCGCATATCGATGTCTTCGAAACCGGTCAGCGCGCGGCACGGTTACTGCGCCGCATGCTTGTTGATCGCGCGCGGCCGGTGACCGCGTGGCAAAAAATTCCCGCCGTGGTACCGGCCGAGCGGGCAAACACCGAAGACCCATCCAGCGTCAGCTACGGGCTGAAGGCGCGGCTCGTCGAGCTGGAGAATCGACCGGGAATTCTTGCCGCCGGCCTGGCCACGGTGCAGCCATGGCTCGGTATTCCGGAGCTGGGCACGGCCGTGATCGTCGTTGCCGACGGCGATGCGCCTCTCGCCGTCGAGGCGTGCCGCGAGATCAGCGACCAGTTCTGGCGGCAGCGCAGAGAATACTTGCCGACGCTTGTGCCGGTGGCCGCGGCGGTACGCCGCGCGCACGAGAACGATATTGGCTTGACTGTGATCTCCGATGCGGCCGACGCCACCACCAGCGGCGCCACGGGAGACAGCACGTGGCTTCTGGACGAGTTCTTGAAATTCGACTGGCAGCGGCCGGCGCTTGTGACACTCGTCGCACCCGACGTTGTCGCCGAGGCTGAGCAATTGGGCATCGGCGCCGAGTTTCATGGCGAGGTCGGCGGTAGACGTGACCATCGGTTCTCGAAGCCTATCACGCTCACAGCGCGCGTCGAGCGCCTGTTCGATGCCCGGTTTATTCTCTCGGGGCATCTGGCGCGCAACCTGCCGATCGATATGGGGCGGTCGGCGGTGCTGCGCTGTGGCAACGTGTTCGTGGTGGTCACGAGCCGCAGCGGGCCGCATTTCGCGCCGCAATTGTTCGAAGCGGCTGGGCTCGATCCCTTTGCGGCGCAGGTGCTGGTCGCGAAAAGCCCTTGCGGCTTTCGGGCTGCGTATGCGTCGGTGGCGTGCGAGATCATGGTCGTTGCCGCCCCGGGTTGCGCGCCGCCAGATTTCTGGAATTACGACTATGCGCAAATCCCGCGGCCGCTATGGCCCTGGGACAAGATCGACGACTGGCGCTGCTCGCCGCAGGTTTTTGGCCCGAGGCTTCCGGCGCCCAAAGGCCCCTAGGCTCGTATCGCGGACGACGTTATCTTGACGGCGGGTTGGTTTCCGTGGGTTCGTCATCTCACTTGCAGTTTTAGGAGGCTCTTATGGCCCGCCTTTACTACGGAATCGTTCTGTCGCTGGGCGTGATCGCCGCAACAACCATCGGCTGCTCGAAGCCTGCCGCGCCGGCCAAGCCGACGAGCGAGGCGCAAACGATGGCCCCGGCCGAGGACAATGAAGAGGCCGCGATCACGAAGGCGATGGCCGAACTGCCCGAGGCCGAACGCGCGGTCGCCATGGCGCAAAAGACTTGCCCCGTGGGTGACTCACCGCTCGGTTCGATGGGCATGCCGTACAAGGTGACCGTCAAAGGCCGCGACGTGTACCTGTGCTGCGAGGGATGCAAGGAATCGATCGAGAAGGATCCCGATAAGTACCTGGCCAAGATCGATCAGCAAGCTGAGGCGCGCGCGGACAAGTAACGAAGCCTCGGGCCTGCCGCCATTTGCGGCTGATGGTCTAATTCGTCTCGGCCAGCAGCTCCTCGATGGCGCTGTCGAGCTTGGCGTCGCGCACGTCGAAGTAGCGGATCGTGCCCTCGCGGTCGATGACCCACACCGTGGGCCAGTGCTGCACGTCGTAGGCGATCTGGACCGGTCCGCGGCGCGTCTGTGACCGGTCCCGCCAGTGACGCCACGACATCTCCTTCGCGGCCACGGTCTCGCGCGCTGTTTCCAGCTCGTCGCCGCAGTTCACGCCGACGATCGCGAACGGCTTGTCGTGGTACCGCTCGAAGAGCTCCTTTTCGTGCGGGACCATCCTCATGCACGGTCCGCACCACGAGCCCCAAAAGACGACCACCGTCACCTTGCCGCGATAATCCGAGAGCTTCATCGGCACGCCGTTCATGTCTTCGCCCGATATCTCGGGGGCGGGCATGCCGGGCTTCAGGTTCGGCACATTCGCCAGGCGAATCAATTCCCAATCGGCGCGGGTGCCAAGCGTAATGTCGTCGTCGACGCACGACGTATCGCGATAGTCGTTCGCGACCGTTTCGTAATATTCGCGTGCCTGGGCGATCAATGGGGCGCGCTGTTCATCGGTTAAGGTCTCGCCATAGGGAAAGGCCTTGTGGCGGTAATATTCGCCTAGGGCCAGTTTCGCCCGGCCACTTGCCAGTGGATCGGGATTACCATCCGCAACCGCCAGCAGAATCTTTTCGGCCCACGGCTCGCGGGTACGATATTCCAGGTGTGGGCAGAGCTTGGCCATCCGCGGATCTTGCAAGTGCTTTTCCATCACCGTCGGCAGCAACTTCTGATGGATCGGGTAACGCAGCTCGCCCACCATCACCAGGATTCCGTCGAGGAATTCCGGCGCGTCTTGATTGGCCGCGAGCAAGACAACCAACCGGTCATCGAGTGCCTTCACGTCCGCTCGGAAGGTTTCGTTCGATTTCGTGACTTTCTCCCGGTCTTGCTTGGCCTCGTGCAACTCGTCCATGAATCGCGTATGACGGTCGGCGTGGGCCTGGGAAATGGCCTTGATCTCCTCGGCCAGCGGCAGGGCAGCGCCAAGCTCGACGCCCCCGTCCTTCGCTGGTTCATCGGCGAACGAAAGCCCTGGCCCGAGAAAGACCAGCGGGACCAGCGCAACGAAGGCGCTTAAGAGACGACGCGATGCCATGACGCTCTCCTTCGATGAGGACACGCGCAGGATTGGTCGTAAACGTGACGCTTTGCCGAACTGATCATCGGCCGGTAGCGAATGCTCAGCCCAAGACCGAAAGGCTCGGCAGTGGCGGCTGCTCGCGGCGCGCTGCCACCAGGTTCTTGGTCAGGTTGTAATAGAGGGCCTGCAGAAAAGGCGCACAAGTCTCGTCGCTGAAATTGCCGGCGATGCGTCCCTCGTCGCCGCGGACGCGGATTTGGATATTGATCGGTACTTCGCCCAGGAACGGAATATCGAGCTCGACGGCTTTCTTCTTCGCTCCACCCGAGCCAAAGATGTCGTAACGCTTGCCATTATCGGGGCAGATGAAGTAGCTCATATTCTCGACCATGCCCAGGATCGGGATGTTCACCTTACGAAACATGGCGATCGCTTTCACGGCGTCCAGGAGCGCCACGTCCTGGGGCGTGCAAACCACGACCGCGCCGGAAAGCGGCAGCAGTTGCGACAAGGTCAGTGCGATATCACCGGTGCCCGGCGGCATGTCGATGATCAGGTAATCGAGATCGCCCCAAGCCGTATCGCGCAAGAATTGCGTGATGGCGCCGTGCAGCATCGGTCCGCGCCATACCACGGCCTCGCCCGGCGGCACGACAAAGCCCATCGAGATCACCTTCAATCCGTCGGCCTCGATCGGCTGGATCTTCTGGTCGATAATTTCGGGCCGGCGGTTGACGCCGATCAGGTGCGGGATGCTGGGGCCATAGACATCGGCGTCCATCAGTCCGACTTTCGCGCCGGCCTTGCTCAATCCATAGGCCAGCGAGGCAGCGATGGTGCTTTTGCCGACGCCTCCTTTGCCCGAGCCGACAGCGATCACGGCCTTGGCCGCGAGACCAATTTCGCCGAGCTTTTCCGCCGGCCGATTGTGTTCGACGATCTTTATTGTCACATCGGTTAGCTCGGGCAGCCGTCGCCGCAGCAGTTCAGCGCAGTCGGTCCGGCACGCTTCCCACAAAGGGGCCGCGAAGGTCGTCAGCCCCAGCGTCAGCGATGCGGTGCTGCCATCGACACGCACGTCGTGTACCTGGTCCATCTCGGTGACGGGCCGGCCGGTCTCCGGATCTTGGAATTCGGCCAGGATGCGAAGAACGTCAGCGGCAGAAGGCAAAGCGGCAGGCATGGCTGCTCCAGGCAGGGAACGGGCAGGACAACGGTCCGAACGACGCGGCGAGTCGGCAACCTGGACAAGGGTTCGATCCCGTCGCCGCCGTGCCTCACTTCCAAGGTAGCGTAGCCCAGGCACTTTCGGCAGCCCCTAGGTCGGGCTGCGGCAAACTGCCCCAATGCCGCCGGGCGATCAAGAGGAACTCATCCAGGTGCCGCGGCGACGTGACGAACCCGGCCGCTCCCAATTCGCGAGCCAGCCCTTCGTGGTCCGCCATCTCGCGCGCCGCCAAGACGACGATTCGTGCCCCGGAAAACTGCTCGGCCACGGTGCGAATCAGGGCCAACGCCCGATCGGCATTTGCTGCAGTGAGCTCGATACCGACGAGCGCCCGGGACTCCCGAGCCAGGGCCGCCAGGCAATCGTCGGGGGTGCGCGTTTCGATCAACCGGTAGTCCAGGCCCGCCACCAGCGGCCGCGCGAAGTCGCTCTCTTGTCGTTCGGCCGGATCCGACCGACCCCGTCCCAAGGCCAGACGCAGGGGTACAACCCAGTCCGTGCTTCGCCCGAAAATGATGAAACTGCTGCGCGCCGGCATCGAATGTGTCCTCGGTGCCATGATAGTCCGGCGCCGTTTGCCGCCAACCGAACGCGGTGAAAATCGACGCCGGGACCAGCGACTCGCTATCCGCGCTCGCGATCGTCGGGCACCCCCCCCCGAACCGCAACCTGGGGGCTTTGCCTGTTTTCGTCGAGCCGGCAAACATTCGCTGGCAAACCAGTTCAGCTAGCGAGTTTGCGAAATCTACAGCTAAAGACTGCCAACGTTTATGAACAAACCTTATACTAATGAACGTAGACTTTACGGAACCGTGGCGTCTACTCACTTCTGCGGAACGCGGGCAAAAAGGGTCGCTCGCAGATCAATCGTTCTGAGCGACGGGACTCGTGACCAGCGACACCAAGAGCGTCTTCCAGCAAGCGGCCCTGGCCAGCGGCCTGCTTACGCAGGACGAGCTGCGTGAGGCGCTCGATCTCTTGTCGTGCGCCATGCCCGGCGAACCGTCCGACGAGCAGCTCGCCAACAAGCTCGTCGAGTTGAATCGACTGAATCGCTGGCAAGCCGAACAGCTTCGCCTGGGCCAGAAGAAATTCAATCTCGGCGACTATCACATCATCGACTCGATCGGCCAAGGCGGTATGGGCCAGGTCTTCAAGGCCGAGCATGCGATGATGGGACGCATCGTCGCCGTGAAGGTTCTGCCCCGCGCCAAAAGCACGCCCGAGGCCGTCGCCAGTTTCTTTCGCGAAATGCGCGCTCAAGCGCAGCTCGACCATCAGAACCTGGTCCGCGCCTACCACGCCGGACACGACGGTAACGTCTACTTCCTGGTGACCGAATACGTACCGGGCACCGACCTGCGCCGCTTGATCCGCCGCCGCAGCAAACTCAGCATGTGTACCGCCGCCGTGATCGTGACGCAGGGCGCGCGCGGCCTGGCGCACGCGCACAGCCGCGGGCTGATTCATCGCGACGTGAAGCCGGGCAACTTGCTGGTTACGCCCGACGCGGTCACGAAAGTATCGGACCTGGGGCTGGCCGATTACTTCAGCGATGAAGTGCCGGCCGACGCCAAGGGGGGCAAGATCGTCGGCACGGCCGATTACCTGTCCCCTGAACAGATCACGATGCCCGACCGCCTCACGGCCGCTAGCGACGTCTATTCGCTCGGTTGCACGTTGTACTACGCGGTCACGGGCAAGGTGCCTTTCCCGGGCGGCACCACGCGCGACAAGGCGCGGGCCCACTGCCAGTTGCCGCCGATCGACCCGCGCCGCTTCAATCCCGAATTGGCAGACGACTTCGTGGAAGTTATCGCCGACATGATGGCCAAGCGCGTGGAAGAACGCATTCAAACGGCCGACGAGGTTGCCGAGCGGCTACAGCCCTGGGCGGGCGATATCGATGCCGCGGCGATCGAGATTCGTTCCTCGGAACCGCTCCCTCCGCCCGTGGCGCCGCCACCACGCGCGCGGCCGATCCCGATTCAAATGCGCGACACCGAGACGAATTTTCTGATGCAGCCGATCTCGGAATCGGGACCGGTGGAGAGTCCCAGCCAGACCTCGGTGGGCACAACACCGGCCGTGGCGCTGGACCAGGACACGATCCGCATGCTGCGCCCCGACCCGCTTCGACCGCGCAGCGATCTGAGCACGCTTCCTCCCTGGCTGCGTTGGTTGATGATCGTGGCCGTCGTCGGCGCCGTGGCGGCGATCGCCGCCGTGGTCATCAGCAACATGCTCGCGCAGTAGCCGGCGTGCTAGGTACCATCCTGCGCGGGAGCCGCCGCTTGAGCCGTGGTATCCTCGCCCACCTCGCGTTCCAGACGTTCGACTTGCCGCGCGTCGAGGTAGCGGTTGATGACTGTTTGCGTGTCGTCGAACAGCTTGTCGATCTGCCGCTGGGTGCGTGGGTCGTTCGACGTGCGCCGCTGGCGCTCGACCAGGAGCTCGCGGGTGAAATCTTGCTGCGAGCGCAGTCGGCGCAGCTCGTTCAACAGCTCGCGCGCCTGATCCGTCTTGCCCGCCTTCAATCGCGAGCGAATGCGCGAGATCAGCGCTTGCCGGCGAGCGATCTGATCGACGAGCTCTTCTTGAAAACCGTTGATTACGCCCTCGACCTGCAAGCGCAAGTGATCGTCGGGCACTTGCGCCAGCGCCACCGGCTGCAGGCCGGGCAGTACTGGCAGCCGTGCCATGATCACCCCGCCGCTCTTGACCAACAGCACGCGTACACCGCCGTCGCCGGGCTCGATCACCAGGTCGCCACGCACGTCGGTCGAGCCGAGAAGCAGCGTCTCCTTCGAATCGACCGGGTGCGAGTAGACCTGGTAGCCTGACAATGGGCGTTCCTGCTTGTCGGCCGTGCGCAGCTGCAACGTCGTCGTGCCGTGGGGAGGATGAACGTACAGGGCCAATTGTTCGGCCCGTCCGCGCCGCTTGTTCACGAGCGGTGTTCGCAGCCCGGTGACCAGCCGCGTCGCCAGCCGCGAACCCTCGACCGATTCGGTGACCAGGTAGGTCCAGTCGATCGGCTGGACGCGCGTCGAGCGCGTGGACCGCACGCGCACGACCGGGCGAAAGATACTCTTGTCGAACGAGGGATCCACGGCCGGATCGCGCGTCGGCACCGCGGCCGCGCGCAGTCGGAGCGTCACTTTGTCGCCCGATACTTCCTCGACGCGGGCCAGCGGCGTGAACGCTGCCAGGAGCGCTTGGAGAATCGCGTCCGGCAGCCGCGACGCGTGAAAGACGCGACTTTCGACTGCGGGGCCGAGAAGCTGTGTGCGCACGTCAAAATCGCGGGCCGCGATGCCGTAAACGCCGTCGTCGAACGACAGACGCACGAGCATGATCTTGTCGCAATCGCCGTCGGCGGCAGGCAAGATCTTTTCGGCTGTGAGGTCATCGAATTGATAGTTGAGGGCTTCGCGCAAAGCGCCATCAGCCATCTCGGCCTTACACGCCCAACGCCCGCCGACGATCGCCCAAGCCCGTTCGGCGACCGCCGGCGCCAGGTCCGAGACGACATGCCCCGTGGCAAAAGCTCGCGGTGTCGGCCCGATGACGACGCGCACCTGGTAGGGAAGCAGTTCCCAGATCGCGTCGTCGTTGTCGGTGCCCTTGGTGTCTGCGCCCGTGGCGGAAGCAGTTATGCCGGTCAGCAGTACCGCCAGTATCACGCCGGTCCATTGGCAGGCTGTGAGCGAATCCTTGCGGCGCTTCATGGTTCCTCCGCAGGCAAAGGAACCGAGGGCTGCCACTTTTCGACGCCTTGGTACAAGCTGGCCGGTCGCGGCGTGATGCCGGCGAGCGATTTCTGGTAGGCAAAGTGCTCCGTGATTTGCCAGAGCGGCACGACCGACACTTCGTCATACGTCAGGCGATGCAAATCGTGCAGCGCCTGGCGGGCTTCGTTCCAACCCGTCGCCGTTTCCACCTGCCGCAGGACAAGGCTCATGTAAGTGCTGGCGCTACCGAGCAGCCCGGGCTGACCAAACAACCGGCGGGCTTCGACCAGCGGTTCCTGCACGGCCAGCTCGACGTACAACAGGTCGTCGGTCGGGGCCAATTCGTTCGGCTGGCCGAGGGGAATCTCGCGCAGCTCGACCTTGAAATTGAGAATCTCCAGATCTTGCTGAATGGCCTTGCAGGCGAGTCGCGCGACATCGTCGGCGGGATGAGCCAACACGAGCTTGGGCAACTCCTTGACGTGTTCGCTGCCGGGTTCGGCATTCATCGAGACATCGCGCAGCGCTACCGCTGACAAAGTCAAGGCGAGGCGTGGCTCGTACGGGCGTGGCGGAATGTCGTCGTCGTAGGCATAGCCCGCCGGGTCGCTGAGCCCGGTTCCCTTTGAGAATGGGGCACTTATGACTTCACACCCGGCCAGCGTCTGCCGCTTGAGAATTTGCTCGGACAGAATCTTCGGCCGGTTGATGCCGTATACCAGCGCGCGGCGGAACCCGCGATTCCGCATGAAAGGCCGCGCCAGGTTGGGCACCAGGCAGTGAACCGTGGGCACGCTATAGGGCTCGACCGCGATACCGACGGCCGACTTGAGCGCGCCCACTTGCCAGGGAGGCAGCCGATCGACGATCGTGACTTCGCCCACGCGCAAGGCCTCGACGGCCTCGAGCCGCGTCGCGAAGCGCTGTTCGATGATGCCTTGCGGTTGCGCGGGACCGCGGGCGAAGTAATCCTTGTCGAGTCGAAACATCAAACGGTCCCCGGAAACCTCTGGGCGCGTGTAGGGGACGATCGACGGAGGAATTCCGCTTTCGGCATTCGTGGGTGCGACCGTTAACAGGGCGGCGG
Source organism: Pirellulales bacterium (assembly GCA_035546535.1). NCBI lineage: Bacteria > Pseudomonadati > Planctomycetota > Planctomycetia > Pirellulales > Pirellulales bacterium. Next base: position 109,698 of record DASZWQ010000185.1, read on the forward strand.
GAACCAGGTGCGGCTCGCGAAAATGGACCGTGACCCGATCCACGCCCGACACTTCCACGCTACGACAGGCTTCGGCCCAGGCGGGCAAGAAGTCGCTGCGGCCCGGTTGCGCCAGTTCGAGCAGCCGCCGCGCCAGGTCGTAGCCTGACAATTTGCCGTCGCGCAGCCAGGCGATGCCCGGCGTCACGTTGATGGCCATGCCGCGGCCCAGGTCCGTGATCTCCCAACTTCCCAGCGGGCAAACGTACTCGCCGCCGTCGGCTCCGTAACCGGTGAACTCGAACAAGTCGCGCTGCAGAATGCGTTGCGTACGGCGGACCGACCAATCGGTGATGGGCTCGGTAAGTTGTTGCGAATAAGGGGTGGTGACGGCCACGACGACGTGTGGGAATGCGGCAAACGCCTCTTCGGCCAATTGCTTCGCGCCGTCGGCCTTGGGCCAGATGGCCATCGCATGCCGCGCAAGCGCCAGTCCCTGTTGGGCATCGCCGGCGTCGAGCGCCACGCGCCCTTCGTTGACGACTTTGACGGCGCGCTCGTTCATCTGCGCCTCGAAACCGGCGGCGGCCGTGCCCGAGGGAAACTGTTTGCGCAGTGCGCGCACCAGTTTGCGTACCGACGAGTAGTCCTCTTCGGCAAAATACTTTTCCAGCAGCTTGCCAGTGGCACTTGCCATCGCTTTTTCGAGGCCTGGCCGTTGAGGCTGACGCTCGTACAGCGAGTGCAACAGGACGAGCGCGTTTTCGTACTTGCGTTTGCGCTGCCAATCGCCGGCTTCCGCGTACAGAAAGTCGGCGACCGCGTCGTCCAAGCCAACGCACTTCGGATATTCGTGCCGCAGGAAGCCGAAGTAATCGAAGGCTTCGTTGAACTTCCCAGCCGCGACAAGCTTCTTGGCCTCGTCCAATACGGCCTGGTCGAACAGCTTCACCTCGACGATGTCCTGCCACTGGATGTCGTATTCCTCGTCCGGATCGTCGAAGCGGCGGATTCGCAGCTTGTCAGTCGGCTTGGGCGCGGCAGGGACCTTTCCGCCCGGCAGTTCCAGCGGCAGCACTTTCAGTCGCGTTCTCGTCGAATCGTCGAGAACGATGACATCGTACGGTTCTTGCTCGTAAAACCGGGCGGGCGGGGCGGTTGGTTTTTCTTCTTCATCCTTGGCGAGTGCGCCGGTCGCAGGCGCGCACCACGCCGTGACAAGCGCGCACAACAGCACGAGCCACGTGCGGATCGTGACGTGCGACTTCCCATCGGCTTGTCGTGCGCAGCGCTTCAAGCCAAACCTTTCCCAGCGATGCATCGGCTACTTGGGCTCGGCCACGACGTGCAACGTGCCGTCGCTACCGGCGCACAACAGCCGCTCATGCCACAAGACCGGACCCAGCGCCAGCGGCTGTCCGAGCGCCGTCTGCGAAAGCACATTGCCGCTGTCTGGCGCCAAACGATAGATCGTGCCCGAACTCGCGCAGGCCACGATGGCGCCGCGCGAAACAAGTGGGCTGCCAACGATGATGTTTTCCGGACCGAGCGCGGCCTGCCACAACAGCTTGCCCGTGGCATCGGCACAGGCGAGCTGCCCCGACATCGAGGCGACGAGCACCTGGTCCCCCACGCGCTGCGGTCCCCACACGGCGCGCGCATCGAGCGGCCAGTCATCGCCCGGTTTCAGATCGGGCAAGCGAAACGACAGCAAGCGATTGCCGGCATCGACCGCATATGCGAAATCTCCGGCCACGGCGGCCGCGGTCACGAGCGGCGTCGCCAGGTCGAGCGTCGCGGCGGCTTCCAAGTGCGCGCGCGGCGCGTCGGCCGTCGCCAACCGGTAAAGCTTCGTTTGTCCATCGGAGATCAACACTTGTTTGTCGCCGTAGACCGTCGGATCGGTCCAGGCGATGTCGCGTCCGACCTCGACCACGGGTTGAAAGGGCTCGATCAACTGCCGTCCCGTGTCGGGATCGATCAGCGCAACCTGGCCGATCTTGGTGGGCACGAGCAATCCGCCGGCGTAGCTGACAGGTCTGGCGGCGGCCGGCTGGGGCAATTTCGCGCGGCGCAGCTTGTTGTCGGCGGACTTTGGATCGTAGATCAGGAGCTCCGCGATTCCCGCCGTGGCATTTGCCCGTCGCGGCGAGAATACACAGCGGCCGTCGTCGAGCTCGACAAGCTGTTGATCCGTCGCGAGCGAGATCTTCTCGCCACTACCGGCCACGGGCGCATCCATCAGCTTGCGGCTGGCCATGCCGGCGGCAGGCACTTCGAACAAAGCGCCCGCCGAGGTCATGGCAATGGCCTTGCTGGCTTCCGCCGCCACGATCGGCGGCCCGGCGAGCGGTACGCCCAGGCGCGTCTCCCAGAAACGACTCCCGTCGGTGCCGTTGATGGCGTTGGCCACCGCGCCGGGAGAGCTCGATCCGCGCGTTGCATAGACCAAGGCCGCTCCCATCACCAAAGGTGCGTGCAGGACGACGGACTGGTCATCGTTGATCCATTTCGGTGCCAGCGCCCCGCGCGAGGCCTGGACGTCGTAGCGCGTGACACCATAGCCACCCAGCCATAGCTCGGCGCCGCGCGCCGCCAGAAACGGCACAATCGGTTCCTTATCGTCGGCCGGCTTCTCGGCCAGCTTGGTGAGGATGCGACCGCTGTCGGGCGGACCCAGCTCGAAGGAATACAGCGCGCCACGATCCGTGCCCACCAAGAGCGCCCGACCGCTGACGACGGGGGGCGAAAACACGTGGCCTCGTAGCGGCGCTTGTTCGACAGCTTTGATGTGCAGGCCGTCTTCGTCGGCCAACAAGATGCGCAGCGCCGAATCCTCGGCGCCGCGGTTTACGACCAGGATCAGGTAACGTTCCACGAGCACAGGGGGCGCGGCGATGCTTTCCGGCTCATGCCCAAGATAGAAGACCTCACGGCATTCGCCCCCGTCGGCGCCCAACACGTAGAGGTTCGCTTGCTCGGCCACCTGGTAGTACAGGCGTTCGCGCAAATCCACGACGGGTGGCACGCGCAGCGGCTGCGGTATCTGCACAAAGCCGCTCAGTTGACCGGTTTCCAGATTGATGAACCGCAGCTTGCCCGAATGCGAGCCGATGAGCACGCGGTCTCGGACGACTTTGGGAGACGCGGCAGGCGCGTCGTCGATCGGCTGCCGCCAGCGAAGCTTACCGGTCGTTGCATCGATGAGCACGACCGATTGCTGCACGGCATCGAATAATAGCGCCGCGCGGCCGGCAGACGTTTTGACGACTTGCGGAACGAAGTCGGTGTCGTAACCGACAAAGCGGCGCCAGCGCGGCCGTCCGGTACGTGCGTCGAGCCCGTAGGCCGAGCCCGAGTCGAGGACCGGCGCCAGGTCGCCGTCTTCGAGCGGCGCGGGCTTGCCCGTCGTCGCCGTCAGCGCGACCGAGGCGAGCGTCGCTGGGGTGGCATCGGTAGTTTCGGCGGCGCGATCTTCGGCGACGAATTTCACGGCCGCGCGTTCGTTCTCGGCGGCCGCGACCATCTCTTCCATCAACTTCGGCGTATCAGCCAGCTCGGGATATGTTTGCAGCAGTTTGTGGCGAATGGCGTAGACGTCGAGCAGCTTTCCGGACTGTGCGGCGGCACGCATTTCGGACACGGCGGCGTCGAGCGATTTGTCGCGCTCGAGGTTGCGGGTCGTTAGCGCCAGCGACGCCGAAATCTCGCGCAATTGTTCCGTCGGCTGCAGCGTTACGGGCACGAACTTGTCGACCAGCGCGACCGCCTCCTTGGCTTGCGCGACGAGCTCGGCCGAAGGCTTTTCGCGCGCTTGCGCCGCCAGCCCCGCGGCGATCGCGGGCAGGATCGACGCCAGGTCGGCCTGGGCCGTGGGAAATTCGAGTTCGGGCGAAATCTGATTCAGCGTCGTTTTGGCCGTATCCAGCACTTTCGTCCAGTCGCGGGTGCTTTCCGATGCAGCGCGCATTTCGCACAGACCGCGATGCACTCGCGCGGTGCTCGCCGAGCCGTGCTTGGGATACTTCAGCAGGTACTGGTCGAAAGCGCCGATGGCCGTGGAATAGGAGCCTGACTTATAGGCTTCTTCGGCCACGTCGAAGGCCTGGTCGCCCGTCTGCCGGCGCGTGACGAAGAGCAATACGGCGCCCAGGATCAGTAACCCGATCAACGAGCCTCCGCCGATCAACAGCAGCGGCGAATCCCAAACATTCCGCGGGCCGCGCGGGACCGGTGCCCGGTTGCGGCGCCCTTCGGCGGCCGCGACCAGCGACTCGCTCCCCTTGCCGCCGCCCAACAAATCATCGACCTGGTTGGCCAATTCAGGGGCGGCGGGCGCCACTTCGTTGCGCCACATGCGGCGCTTGCGCTTGGCCGGTTTGCCGGGGGCCAACGGATCGGGCGACTTGCCCGAAGCCGGCGATCCCTGCTTCCCGGGTTTCCGCAGCGGGGACGACAAGAGCGGATCGTCGTCCAGCGGCGCCAATCCCAGGTCGTCGTTGTCCGCGGCACGCGTCTCCTTCTGACTGATGCTCGGCGGCGGGGCAGGCTTTGCCGGGGCTGGAGCGGGCGACTTGCGCGCGGGTGGAGGAGGTGGTGGTAGCAGGTCGTCGTCGTCGGGAAGCACCTCGAGGTCGTCGGGCACCCGCTTCTCGACCGTCAGGTTGCCACGAGTTACCTGATCGTCGTCATCGAGAACTTCCAACTCGTCGTCCGGTTCGACCTCGATCGTGGCGTGATGTGGCCGCGCCGCAGGCGCGCCCAATAACCGCTCGCCCTGGGCCTTGGTGAGGTGCCCAGCTTCGATAAGCTGTCGCACGATCGACGGTGCGTCGAGCCTTGCGCCCGCAGCGGCTACCTGGCGCCGCAGGGCTGTTAGCACGTCGTCGGCGATCAGGCCGCTGCGTCCCAGGGTTTCGAGCAACGATTCGCTGGTCATTATTCAGATCGATGATCGGATCGACGGCGCCGTCGCGCGGGCGATTACTGCTACGCGATGGCTCTGTGGAAATGCCGGGAACTGTTCCGAAAGCCCAGCAGGTCTGGCAGGCGGGTCACGCTGAAACGAGCCGAAAACACGCCTGGTTCCAGCCTACCAACTGACCCCCCATCAAACAAACAAAGGAAGGTGGGGTTTGGCGGGAAAGAACGACTTCGCCAGGCTCGTAAATCCAGCTGCGGCAAAGGGTCGCCTGCCCGACCCCGTTCACGCAAGGCCCGCGATTCAATAATACGTCTGATCCATGACGTAGAAGGCAAACCCGTTTCCCTCGGGCTTCACGCCGAACCGAGTGCGGCGGATATCCTTGGCCGGGCGATTCTTGAATTGCCGTTCCAGAGTGGTCAGTTGCGTCTCGATGGCTGGTGGCAGGAACTTGAAGATCATGCGTCCCGTCGGATTGGGGATGCCCGCGGCCCGCAACAGCTCCTGGTCGGCCTGGTCCAAATCGCCGCGGCTCCAGGTCATGTATTTGCGGCTCTCGGCGGAACGGGGGCCGGTGCGCGTCGCCGGCTTGGGTTGCGTGAGCTTGTAGATGTACGTGATGTCGTTGGCCGAGCCAAAGACGCCCAGCTCGATACCGAAAAAGTCGAGTTGCTTCGCATAAGTTTCCACCGTATTGCCCGGCGGGAAGCGGACCTCCCAGTCGGTACGTCGGGCGACGCCACCGCCGAAGCCGCCGCCTCGCCCCAGCGCCGGGTGATTGCCGGTCCCTTCCGAGCGGCCACCGGTGCGCACGCCCTCGCCGCGGGCGAATTGCATATCGAAACGGTCGAGTGCTCCATCAGCGGAAGCCGATGCATCGACCACGGCCGAAAGCGTGTCGGTCGGCGCTTCTTCCATGATGTCGCTTTCCGCGGCGATGTCACTTTCGGTGGGGGCCTCGATGTGCTGCCCCTCGGTTCCGACGCCATTTTCGTAGCCGCCGCCGCTGGCGAGCTCTTCCATCTTTACCGGCACGGCCTTCTCGAAACGAAAGATGCCGCTCGACAGCCAGCCAACGAGCAGGCACAGTACCGCCGCCCCGACCAGCACCAACAGCGCGATGATCATGCTGGCCACGCGATCGTACGCCGACACCGTCAGCGACGAGGCGGCGACGTGCACCTCTTTGCGCGGCTTGCGTAGGCGTTCGGTCGTGGCCGGCGACATCAACTAATCGTCCAGGTTGGCGTTCGGTCGAATTGACAAGAACCAGTTGCGCCATTTCCGCACGGCGCTCGCGCGACGGGCGGGCGTGATGCTTTCGTTCTCGCTCGGATCACTGATCGTGCGGCTCATGAATTTCAGCGCCTCTTCGGCCGCGATGAACACGTCATCATCCGGGTCCCGCAAAGCCGCGATGATGATCGGCACGCTGTCGATATCGCGAGCAATGCCCAGCGTATGAATCGCGGCCGCCCGTGCGCCCGGGGAATCGCCGTCGGCCAGAGCGCGCAGTTTCGTGGCCAGCTTGCCGAGTTCGGCCGGCGGCGCCTTTTCGACCTTTTCGTCCAGCCCTTCCACGGCGCGCAAATAATCGGGATGGCCTGGATCATCGATCGCCGCCAGCAACTGCTCGGCCGGTCCCGACAAGGGCTTGGGACGCACTTGCCCCATGCGCAGCTCGACATCGTTCCCTTCGGGAAGTCCGCGACCGGTGATCAGTGTTCCCGGCCCTAGGTGATGGGCCTTTTCGATACTCTTCTTGCTGGAGCGCAGCAGAAAGAGCATGGCGAAGGCGGTATCGGTCGGTTCGCCGGTCTGGCCGGTCCAGCCGCCATTCGCACCTTGGTTCTTCTCCAGCAAGTAGACGCCGTCGTCGTACCAATGGCTCGGCTGAAAAGGGCTCGTGGCCGAAAGCTCGCGGAAGCTCTGGTAGCGCTCGAAGGCGTACATGAAATAGTGCTGATATTGCAGGGGATCGATCTTGTAGTTGTCGCGCATCCAGGCGTCCCCCGCGTCGAGCGCCTGGCCCAGCCGCGCCAGATCGACCCGCGTGGCCACGGCCTTGGGCGCCTGCTGGGTCGGGGGCTTGCGAACGCGCTGAAGCGCCGCCGGCAGGCCGGCATTCGGATCGTAGACGCCGCGGCGGTATTGGAATCGGTCCGCACAGATATACAGGCTACCCAGTCCGGCGCTGACCATGCTGTGGCGAATCTCGTTCTGCTGCACCAGTTTGTTCATGGTGCCTGGATCATTACCCTGATAACCCCAGGCGCCGGTGGGATCCTGCGTGCGGAGCAACCAGTTGGCGACTTTTTCCCAGGCTTCGAGCGGGACTTTGAATCCGGCATGCTCGGCCTCCCACATAGCCAGTACGCCATATTGCGTCATCGAGGTATCGCCGGTATCCCGATTCGGATAGCCCCAGGCTCCCATCCGTTTTTGAAGGGACAGGAGATGGTCGAGGTAACCCTGGATCTCGGCCTTGTAAGCGACGGGATCGAGTTCCACGAGAAAAATCACGCACAGCCCGATGGTGTAGACGTCCTGCGCTTGCAGGGCGCCCTTGTCGCCCAGGATTTTGCGGACCGAGGCGAGGGCGTTTTGGACGACGGAATTACTTGGTCCCACGTCGGCCTTCAGGATCGTGAGTGCCGCGAGCGCCTCGGCGCCGAGACGCGGGTCCTTCGTCGTCTCCAGAACCTTCACTCCCTTGGCGACCAGCTCCTGCACCTTGGGAGACTTGGGCGTGAAATCGGCCCGAGCGCGTTGCGGCGCTGTCCCCGTGGCCATGATGAGTGCCACCACGACCGGCGTGAAGCGATAGTCGAATCTTGGCCGCGCGCGCGGCACGGCCGCCGGAAACGCTTGCCGAAAGAATATGCAAGCGAGCCCCGCGACGTTGCTCGCCATCGGTTTACACACCACGAGCCTCTCGTGCGTAAAAGCGGCCGGCGTAGGGCCACGTCCCTTTGCGCTGAACTGCCACGGAGAAAATCACAAAAGAGAATGCTGCCGCCTTTTCGATCCTAGCCCCCGTCGAAGACGAGTGTCAAGAAACCGGGGCGTTGGCGCACGGCTGGCGACCGGTTTTTGCGGCGCGACGAAGCCATGCGCGGGGAAAATCACGTTTTTTGCCGGCCGAAGCAAAGCAGGCACATATCGTCGCTTTGCGAGTGCTGGCCGACGAACGTTTTCACATCCGCCAGCAGCAGTGCGCCCAATTGCTGCACTCCCTTGGCCGGAGCCGCCAGGCGCTCGCGGAGCCGGGAGAGACCGTAGAGCTCGTTTTTGGCGTTCATTGCCTCGCTGAAGCCATCGGTGAACAAGGTCAGCGATTCGCCCGGCTTCAAAGTGAGCGAGAACTGGTCGTATCGGTACTCATGATCCACGCCGATCGGTACGCCCGCGGCATCAGCGCCGACCTCTTCGATTTTGCCGTCGGCGGTGCGCAGGTACGGCGCCATGTGGCCGCCGTTGACCAGCCACACCTGGTTCTTTTCCGGATCGAGCACAGCCACCACGATCGTGACAAAGCGGTCTTCCCAACCGCTGGCGCTGAATGCGGCATTCAAGCGACTGAGGGCAGCCGCAGGCGTCTCTTCGCTGGCCAGGCAATAGCGGGCCTCGCTCGACAATTTGGCGGTCAGTAGCGCGGCCGAAATGCCTTTACCCGATACGTCGGCCAGGATCAGGGCCAGCCGGCCGCCGGGAAGGTGTACGTAGTCGAAGTAATCGCCGCCCACCTGGTTGGCCGGCTCGTAGAAATCGAAGAAATCATAACCGTCAACGCGCGGCGGCGAGCTAGGCAGGAAGCCTTGCTGCACCTTGTGCGCCAGCTGCAGATCGTATTCCAACTGCTGCTGACGCATGGCCGCTTCGTGCAGCTGGGCGTTTTCCAGGGAAAAGGCTGCCTGGCTGGCCACGCTCGCCAGCACTTCCAAGTCGTCGGTCTGAAAGCGGCTGCGCTGATCGAGCGTATCGATCTGAATCGCGCCCAAGGCGCGTCCCGTGCTGTCGACCAACGGCGCGCACATCATCGAGCGAATGCGAAACTCGGTGATGCTCTGGCTGGAATCGAAGCGCTCGTCGCTGGCCGCGTCGGCCGAGAGAATGGCCTCTTTGCTTTGCATCACCTGGCTGACGATCGTACGGCTGATGCGGATCGTTTCTTCATCTCCGGCACGGCGGTGCTTTACGGCCTTGGGAATGAGCGGTCCGTTCTCACGATCCTGCAGCACGATAAACCCGCGGTCAGCCTGCAAGAACACCTTGAACAGGCTATCGAGGACTTTTGGCAGCACCTGGTCGACCGAGATGGCCGAGCCCAGGTTGTTGTTGATCTCGATCAGCGCCTTGAGCTTGGCCTCGGCATTGACCGAGAAACGTTGCGACTCGCGCGCCTTGGCCATCTCGAGCTTGGTCATCACGGTCGAGCCCGACGTGCCGGCGTCGTCCACGACCTCGGCCACGGCCGGATCGACACCCCCGGGGGGACCTGGGCGCTGGCCGCGATGGAACGTGAATAGAAGATCGCAAATCTTGATGCGGTCGTTGTCTTCGAGCCGCTGCCGATCGCGAATCTGCTGCCCGTTGACGAACGTGCCGTTGCGGCTTTTCAAGTCTTCGACGTAGAAGTCGGATTCAATCTGCAGAATCTGGGCGTGCTGCCGGCTGACGGCGCCCACGTCGAGCACAATGTCGCAATCGGGGTGACGGCCAAGAATCGCCCGGTCCCCTTCGAGGGGAAACTGCAGGCCGGGTGTCATCCCCTTGAGGACTTGTAGTGAGGCCATGGTGGGCAAGCGGCCAGAGGCGACAAGTGGTCCCGTGTCCGGTCGACGCGTTGCACCATCGAGCGCACAAATCGGCCGGAATCATTCCCCATCGGGACAGTTGTCCGCGATTCTACGGCTCGCCCGCCGGGGGCGTCAACGGGCCGGAAATTCCGCGTCGTTGGCGACATGCGATGCCAGCAATGCGAAACGCTGCAGGTCATTCTGTCGCTTGACGATCGCGCGGCACGCGGTGAGACTGGCCCGGAAATCGACGTCGATCCCGCCGATCGCCGCGGCCCGGTGAGGACGTAGCCACTTCTCTGGATACCAAGATGCCCAAGATCGGTGTCGGCCTTGTCGGCAGCCAATTTATCACCACGCAGCACTATGAAGCGCTAAGGCAAGTGCCTGACGCCGAGGTGCTGGCGGTCGCGTCGCCGACGATCGAACACGTCCGCACGTTCGCCGAGAAGCGCGGCATCCCGCGCTGGTTCGTCGACTATCGCGAGATGTACGAGCGGCCCGAGATCCAACTGGTGGTGCTAGGGCTGCCGAATTATTTGCATTGCGACGCCGTGGTGGCGGCGGCCCAGGCCGGCAAGCACGTGGTGCTGGAAAAGCCGATGGCCATGAACCTGGCCGAATGCGACCAGATGATCGAGGCCTGCCGTCGGGCGAACGTCAAGCTGATGTACGCCGAAGAGCTGTGCTTTGCGCCCAAGTACACGCGGCTCAAGCAACTGGTTGATTCGGGCGCGCTTGGCAAGCCGCACCTGGTCAAGCAGATGGAAAAGCACAGCGGCCCGCACGCCGCCTGGTTTTACGATACGAAGCACAGCGGCGGCGGCGTGGCGCTCGACATGGGCTGTCATGCCGTGGAATTTTTTCGTTGGCTGCTCTCCGGCCCCGACTGCGCGAACCGCCCGCGCGCCACGAGTGTCTACGCACAGATGGGCACCTACCTGCACGGCGACAAGACGCGCGCCGACGACGAATCGTTGATCATCGTCGAATTCGACAACGGCTGCGTCGGCATGGCTGAAGAAAGCTGGGCCAAGCTGGGCGGCATGGACGACCGCGCCGAGGTGTATGGCTCGCAGGGACACGCCTATGCCGACTTGCTGCGTGGCAACTCGATTCACACTTATTCCGAACGCGGCTACGACTATGCTGTCGAAAAGGCCAGCCAGACTTCGGGCTGGAGTTTCACGATCTACGAAGAAAACTGGAATTACGGCTTCCCGCAAGAGATGGCCCACTTCGTCGAGTGTGTGCGCGACGACAAGCAACCGATCGTCACCGGCGAGGATGGTCGGGCGACGCTGGAAATCATCATGGCGGCGTACGCCTCGGCCGGCACGGGAAAGAAAATCTCGTTGCCGTTCAAGACAGACGCGAAGCGGCCGATCGATTTGTGGCGGAAGTAGGCAGATCTCGTAGGGTGTGCCGCGCACACCATTCTGTCGCTGCTCCATGAGGCAGATGAGAGCCGTGCTGAATCATTGGTGCCCATAGGGCACCCTAGAAGAAGCTCGCGCCTCGAAAACCTTGATGCAACTCGCCGACGTCATTCCCTGGGGTCGATCGCTCGATGAATATCGGGCGATGTTCGACCTGTCGGACACGGATCTCTCGCGGCGGATTCTTGGGTGTGGCGATGGGCCGGCCAGCTTCAATGCCGAAGGGACAGCGCTGGGTCACGCTGTCACATCGTGCGATCCCATCTATGCCTTCACCGGACCGCAGATCGAAGCACGCGTGTACGAGTGCTACCCGGCAATGATCGCGCAAGTCAAACAGCAGCCGGACCGCTTTCGCTGGGACTTTTTTCGCGATCCTGACCACCTGGTGGAATACCGCCTGGCGGCCATGAGCCGGTTTCTGGCGGATTATGAAAGTGGCGAGGCCGAAGGCCGGTACGTGGCTGCGGCGCTACCGCGGTTGCCGTTTGCCGATCGTGCCTTCGAAATCGCGCTCTCGTCGCATTTTCTGTTCCTGTACTCCTCGCACTTTGATGCCGATTTTCATCGCCGGTCGATCGTGGAGATGCTGCGAGTCGCAGGCGAGGTGCGAGTCTTTCCCCTCTTGGATCTGAATGGTCGCGCAAGCGCACACGTTCAGACGGTGACCGACTATCTCGTTGCACGCGGCTACCAGGTCGAGATCTGCCGGGTGGCCTACGAATTCCAGCGCGGCGGGCATGAGATGCTGCGGCTGGGCCGTCGCTAAGTCGCGTTCTCAAGCCGTCAGCGGTTTACGGCGAAGAAATCGGCTTGATGTCTGATTTCCGGACCGGTTTTGACTGATCCGAGCGTCGCGGGCGGCGCCGGCCCCTAGGCGAATCCACGTCGAAGCGCCATAATGCGGGGCTACAGCCGCAGGCCCGAGCGATGCCGGGGGCCGCCTTCTCGCACCCGCGCTCTCGTTCGCGCCGCGGAACGCCCACGCGACCGTTCGCCGCCGTGTCTACAGAGTCAACCGGAGGTGCCGCATGCGAGACAAGTTGCAATACGAGGGGATCACGTTCGACGACGTCTTGCTGGAGCCGCGCTTTAGCGAAGTCATTCCCGGCGAATGCGACGTCTCGACCCGGCTCACGCGGCGCATCAAGCTCAACATCCCCTTGCTCTCCTCGCCGATGGACACGGTCACCGAAAGTGACATGGCCATCGCCCTGGCCCAAGAGGGCGGGCTGGGGGTCATTCACAAGAACATGTCGATCGACGACCAGACCAAGGAAGTCGACAAGGTCAAGCGCAGCGCCAACGGCATCATCTTCGACCCCGTTACGCTTCCTCCCGATGCTACCGTCGGCAAAGCGCGCGAGATCATGGCCCAGCATAACGTGTCGGGCTTGCCGATCACCGAGCCTTCGGGCCGGCTGGCGGGCATTCTGACGCGGCGCGATCTGCGGTTTCTCGAAGCTAGCGACATCCGCATCGCGGAAGTGATGACGCGTGAGCACCTCGTGACGGCCACGGGAAATGTATCGCTTGAGGAAGCTGAAAAGATCCTGATGGCAAATAAGGTCGAGAAACTTCTGCTGGTTGACGAAAATAACAGACTGACCGGGCTGATTACGATCAAAGAT